>JACCTI010000445.1 GCA_013812515.1 Chthoniobacterales bacterium | reverse complement strand
AACTCGAGTCCAACAACCTGAGCGATATGAAGGTACAGGTTGCTGGCGCCGACATGGCGGTCGTCACTTACAAGAGCGACGACGAAGCCAGTTACAAAGGCAGGGACATCAGCGGGCAGTACCGCTGGATCGATGTGCTTGTAAAACGCGACGGCCGCTGGCAGTTCGTTGTGAGTCAGGGCACCGCGATCGCCGACAACGACGCGGAAGAGTAACGCGACCGCGAGGCGAGCTCTCCTCCTTCTGGGTTTCGGCTGGACCGGTTTCCTGTCGCATCTGCGGGAAAGTTCCCGGGTAGGGATGCGTTGGGGCGTCCGCTGTCCCCAGCGGAAACATCGAGGTGTGCCCAGTTCCCGTCTTGCGCTGAGGACACCGCTCAATACAACATCATCTGCTCGCGTCTGGCGGAGCTGTCGCCGGGCCAAGGGCAGCCGCCGCGCCACCGCACGCTGTTGCCGTCGCGCATCCGCGCCACCGGGTCAACGCCCCCGGCTACAACTGTCGTGGGCAGGCTCAATTGCCTTGCGGCAGGTGCTCTATCCCCAACTGAGGCCCGTAGTAGCGGCGCTGCTTGGCTGCGGAGTGGGCATGCCTGCGCGCGGGAGTTTTCACTTTTAAAAAGACTCCTGCGCGCTCTTGTCTGTCTCGCCATGGCCGAAAGAGAGAAGCGCCGAGTAAGCGCACGCGCGACTGGCGTGGTCGGCATCGCAATTCTTTGCAGCCGCATCCTTGGTCTGGTGCGCGAGATTGTGATCGCATCGCTCTTCGGGGCGAGCCGCAATCTGGACGCATTCCTGACCGCGTTCCGGGCGCCGAATATGTTGCGCGACCTGTTCGCGGAAGGTGCGCTCTCGACCGCCTTCGTCACGACCTTCTCAAAGAGGATTACGGCGGAAGGCGATCAGTCCGCCTGGGCGCTAGCGAACAAGATCGCGACGCTCACCACGGTCTTCATGAGCTTCGTCACGCTCATCGGGATCCTCTTTGCGCCGCAGCTGATCGGAGCGCTTGCTCCCGGATTCGATCCGGAAAAAACCGCACTGACCGTGCTGCTCGCGCAGGTCATGTTCCCCTTCATCCTGCTCGTCTCGCTCGCCGCGCTGGCCATGGGAATGCTGAACGCGAAGGACGTTTTCGGAGTGCCAGCGATGGCGTCGAGCTTCTTCAATCTCGGCTCAATTTTCGGTGGCGTGCTGCTCGGGTGGTGGATGGATCCGCACTTCGGCACGCGCGCGTTGATCGGTCTCGCCCTCGGCACATTGATCGGGGGATTGCTGCAATTACTCGTGCAGGTGCCCTCGTTGTTGAAGGTCGGGTTTGTCCTGCGGGCCGACTTCCGATGGCGCGATGAGGGGGTGAAGAAAGTCCTGCAGCTGATGGGACCAGCGGTCATCGCCGCCAGCGCCGTCCAGGTGAATGTGCTCGTGAACAGTATCTTCGCCTCTTACCTGCAAGACGGCGCGGTCAGTTGGCTGAATATCGCGTTTCGCCTCATGCAGCTGCCGCTCGGCCTCTTCGGCGTTGCGCTCGCGACGGTGACGTTGCCGTTGATTTCCCGCAGTGCCGCGAGGGGCGACATGCCAGAATTCCGCGGCGCTCTGGCGCACGCGCTCCGATTGGTCATGCTGCTAACCATTCCCTCCGCGATCGGCCTCATCATCATGGCCGAGCCGATCATCAGCCTGATCTACGAACATGGACGCTTCACCGCGGCGGCGACGCAGCAGACCGCGGGCGCGCTTCGTTTCTACGCCTTCGGATTAGTCGGTTACGCGGCGGTCAAGGTCCTCGCCCCGGCCTTCTATGCGCTCGATCGGCGTAATCTGCCGATGTTCGTGAGCCTCTTCGCAATCGTGCTCAATTTCGGCCTCAACTGGCTGCTCACGTTTCATCTCGGCCTCGGCCATCAGGGTCTCGCGCTCTCCACGAGCCTGGTCGCGATGGCGAATTTCCTGTTCCTGTATGTGATGATGCGCCGTTACGCAGGGCAGCTCGAGACTGGCGCCATGCTGAGGACTTTCCTGAAGCTGCTGCTGGCGGGGGCGTGCCTCGGAGCGATCTGCTGGTTAGGGCGGCATTGGTTCTTCGCGAGCGATCTCCCGCAGACCACGGCGCACAGAGTTTTCGGGGTCGGCACAACTGTGATCGTCGGCAGCGCTGTATTTTTCGGGACAGCCTATTTGCTGCGCGTGGCGGAATTGCACGATCTCGTCGAAGTCGTGCAACGGAAATTGAAGCGTTAGAAAACGAGCGCGTCTGT
>JACCTI010000439.1 GCA_013812515.1 Chthoniobacterales bacterium | reverse complement strand
CGAGTCGCCGCGGGGATTCGGATCGTTTGCGGCTCCAGACCTTCAATGATCAGGCCGCCGGCGTTGATCGCGCTGACGTGATCGGGCTGGCCAACAAGAATTACGTCACTCTCGCGCGCGAGCTTCGCGCCGTAGAGGCTGCCGATCGCGCCGGCGCCGACCACGATGATCTGCATGCGCGAAACCGTATCACGGACTTGCGGTCACGACTAATCCGCGGCGATCGGAGACTGCGCGAGCGCGGCGAGACTCGCGCTCTTCGCCCACGACCACCCGCGCTTCCACGTTGCGTCCCATCTTCTCGAGGATGTCGGAGAGCATCAGACACTGCCGCGGTTCATCGGCTGTCTGGAACCGCGCGGTGCTGGGCGCTGCATGCGTCGGCGAGGCGGTTCTGCGGACTTGCATCGTGGCGATGAGATTCAATGCCTGCACATGCACGTCGAGCCAACTGGCGTGGTGCAACGCTGTTTCGGCGCCGAAATAAATTCTGTGCCGAGGCCCTTCTTCCACTCATCGGTGATCTCAGGATTTCTGCTGAAAAAAGGTGGCCGCCGATGTCAAAGCGGTAGCCTTTGTAGTTCAATGTTCGCGCGTTGCCACGCGCGTATTGCGGATCTTTGTCGAGAACGGTCACGCTGTTTGCGGCTTCCGCTACCTACGACATTAATGCTTTGATGATCGCCGACGAGATTCGGGAACTGCAGCACGCCAGCCCGTGAGCCGTATACCATCCACACCTCTGATGGCAAAGCGCTCTACGTGCATCATCCCGATTACCTCTTCATCACGCCCGGAAATCACACCGTCTATGTCTTTGCAGACGAAACGGCGCGGGAGATCGTAGCGACCCGGAACAGCACGCGGGTGGCGCCGGGCGCGAAGAAGACCCGCGGGAAATAGAGGATTAGTTAGTGCCCGTTCCGGCCGGCTGTTTGCGACTTGCCTAAGACAAGATCAGCCGTTGCGAGCAACTCGCGGTCATCGTTTCCGTTCATCTCGCCGAGGAACCGCCGGATGCGCGCAAACGATTGCCGGAGGAATAGCTCAGCCGCGCGCTGATTGGGCGGAGCTGAGCTGCCGTTTCGTCCCGTGTTTTGCAGCTCGGAGTCGAGCCGGCTCAAGACGCATGCCGAAGCAAACATCTCCATGGCGGAATTTGCGATCCGCTCCTGGATCAATTGCATGTCGAGGATCGGTTCGCGGTACTGAACTAAGGCGCGGTTGACCGTGAGATTAAAGCGCCAGATCAAACGCCCGAGCTGCCCGGCGTAACCACGGAGCCGCTGCGCACGGACCGGCACGTTCGGCACCTTCACGGCTGCGCCGAGGCGGTTCAGACCCGCACTCCAAGCTTTCATGCGATCAGGTCGCCATGGCTTCATCATCGTGTCATAGAGCTCTTTGAACTCCATGCCTGGTCCCCGCATTCCAACCAGCGCGATGAAGGACGTGAGCACTTCGTTACTGCCCTCGCCGATCTGGTTGATGCGTGCGTCGCGCAGCATCCGCTCGAGCGGCGAGTCGTTGAAGTACGCCGCTCCGCCGTGGATCTGAAACGCGTCGTTCACTGCTTCCCAAAGCCGCTCGGTGGTAAAGACCTTGAGCATCGCCGTTTCGATCATGTAATCCTCGAGGCCGCGGTCGATGAGCGAGGCCGTGACCTGCGTCATCGCTTCCATCGCGTAAATGTCGGCGGCCATCCGGGCGATCTTTTTCTTCACCAGATCGAAGTCCCCCAGCGTCTTGTTGAATTGGCGGCGCGTGTTCGCGTGTTCGACGGCCAGGCGGAGGCAGGTCTGGGCCGCGCCGGTGCAGCAGGCGCCGAATGTGGTGCGGCCGAAATCGAGAACGGTCAGCGCAACGCGCAGGCCCTTTCCGTACGGGCCGAGGATGTTTTCCTTTGGCACGCGCACATTGTGGCAGGCGAAACGCCCGGTGGCCGTGCCGCGAATCCCGAGCTTCGGCATCCGCGCCTCGAGCATGGTGAATCCCGGCATATCCGGTGTGACGAGAAAGGCTGTAATCGCAGTCTTATCTGTGCCCGGAATTGGCGTGCGCGCCATCACCGTTAGGACGTGCGCGATCGCTGCGTTCGTAATGTAGCGCTTCTCGCCATTCAAAATAAAATGCGAACCGTCCGCGCTAGGCTGCGCCACGGTTTGCACATTCGCGGCGTCCGATCCGGCCTCTTTTTCAGTGAGGGCAAAAGCGGCCAATTGCTCTCCGGTCACGAGCGGCGGCAGCCATTTCTGTTTCTGCTCGCGCGTGCCGAAAAGAAGCAGCGCGCGAATGCCGATGGAATGGTGCGCGTTGGTAAACACGGACGTGGCCGCGCAGCGCGCGCCGATTTCCTCGAGGATCCGGCAATACGCCATCTGCGAAAAACCGCGGCCGCCATATTCCTTCGGCGCGGTCATGCCG
>JACCTI010000435.1 GCA_013812515.1 Chthoniobacterales bacterium | reverse complement strand
GATGATTACCACGATGTGATGCTGGCAAAGCTCCGTGAACTCGATGCGCTCTTGAGCGAGCGCGGCGGCGTGCAGAAGTGTTATGTCGACACTGGTCCGGTGCTCGAGCGCGATTTCGCCGCGGAGGCTGGGATCGGCTGGCAGGGCAAGAGCACTATGCTGGTCAATCAAAAGCTCGGAACGTGGTTCTTTCTCGCCGAAATCCTAACTTCCCTGGAACTGCCGCCGGATCCTCCGCAGCCATCCCGTTGCGGGACCTGCACCCGCTGCATCACCGCCTGTCCCACCGGCGCCATCACTGAACCGCACCGACTCGACGCGCGCCGCTGCATTTCGTACCTTACCATCGAGCTGAAGGGCTCCATTCCACTCGAGTTCCGGTCGCTCATCGGTGGTCGCATTTACGGCTGCGACACATGTCTGGATGTCTGCCCGTGGAATCGATTTGCGGCAGAAGCGCGCGAGACGTCCTTTGCTCTTCGTCCAGAGATCGCCGCGATGAAGCTGCGCGATTTCCTCTCACTCGACGATGAACAATTTAGAACCATGTTCCGCGACTCGCCGATCAAGCGGATTAAACGCCGCGGCTTTCTTCGTAACGTTTGCGTCGCGCTCGGGAACGTCGGGACAAGGGAGGACCTGCCGCATTTAACGGAAGCAGCGAAGGATTCGGAGCCGTTGATTGCGGAGCACGCCGCGTGGGCGATTGACCGGATCGAGGAGCGACTTGCCGCCGGAGCGAGAACAGCATTTCACGCAGCCTAAAGTGCGGCGCTGCCGCGCCTTGGAGTGAACGGCTTTTGCTTTGCAAAGGTCCAAACAAGTCCCTATTGGTCTCATCCCCACGAACCGCCTCCCGTAATGCACCAAGCCATCGCGAGTTCTGGTCTCACCGCATCAGCGCCGAAGAAGCGACGCTCCCGGCGAAAACGCTACATCATCATCGCGGTGCTCCTGCTGGTCGTCGGCTGGATCGTGACGTCGATCATCCTCGGGAAACGCGAGAAGCCGATCCCAGTCGTAACGGAGAAAGCCGTGCAGAAGACGATTCTCCAAACAGTCTCCGCGACCGGCAAGATTCAACCCGAGGTGGAGGTGAAAATCTCGCCGGAAGTGGCGGGCGAAATCACCGAGCTGCCGGTCGTCGACGGCATACGCGTGAAGAAAGGCGACTTGTTGCTCAAGATCAAACCGGATTCCTACAAGGCCTTGCTGGAAGCACAGGTCGCGGCCATCAGCGCGGCGCAGGCGACGAGTGCGCAGTTGAAAGCGGCGGCGGCGAAAGCGGAAACCGATCTGCGCCGGAGCCAGGATCTTTTTACGAAGCGCATGATCTCCGAATCGGAATTTACCGCTGCACAAACCACACACGACGCCGCGAAATCAACCTACGAAAGCTCGCTCCACGAAATCGAGCGAGCTGAAGCGGGATCAAGTCAGGCCCGCGACGCACTGTCCAAGACCACGATCGATTCGCCGATGGATGGAACCATCACGGTCTTGAACAGCAAGCTGGGCGAGCGCGTCGTGGCGACGAATCAGTTCGCCGGCACGGAAGTGATGCGCGTGGCTGATCTGAGCAAGATGGAGGCGCGCGTGGACGTAAATGAGAACGACGTTGTCACAGTAAAGGTGGGCGACAAAGCGACCATCGTGATCGACGCCTATGGCGAGCGGAAATTTCGCGGGACCGTGGCGCAGATCGCGAACACCGGTAAAACGACGGGAGCCGCGACCCAAGAGGAGGTCACCAACTTCGAAGTCAAAATCCACATCGATGACAATGATGTGCAACTGCGTCCGGGTTTGAGTTGCACCGCGGAAATCGAGACCGACATCGTGCAGAATGTGGTGGCTGTTCCGATGCAGAGCGTCACGATTCGCACCGGGGACAGCAACATGAGCCCCGAAGAAATTGAGCGAAAAAGGCTGAAGCAGAGCGCCGGCGACAAAGGCGATAACGAGGCCGAATACACGAACGAAAAGCTTAAGAAAAAGGAAGAGAAGGAAGAGCGAGAGAAGGCGGCTAAAGTTGTCTTTCTGAAAAAGGGCAACAAGGCCGAGCTGGTGAAAGTGACAACCGGGATCGCGGACGATACCTACATGGAAATCAAGAGCGGCGTTCAGCCCGGCGATGAGGTGATCTCCGGCAGTTACAGCGCGATCAGCCGCAAGCTGAAAGACGGAGCGAAAGTAGAGATCGATAAAGGCGACAAGAAGTAGTGCGGCGACGCCTTGCGGCACAACTCCGGCGGCAGAATCTCTCGATATGAGCTCCGACGATAACGCCCGCCCCTCCGGGCCGATTGTTATCGATATCGAGAATATCACGAAGCATTACGTGATGGGCGAAGAGACGGTGCACGCGCTCCGGGGTGTCACATTGCAGATCCACCGCAATGAGTACCTCGCGATCATGGGCCCAAGCGGGAGCGGCAAATCGACACTCATGAACATGCTCGGCTGCCTCGATACCCCGAGCTCCGGCCGCTATGATTTCAACGGCAAAGATGTTTCCGCAATGGACGATGACGAGCTGGCTGCAATCCGCAATCGGGAGATTGGGTTCGTCTTCCAGACGTTCAATCTCCTCCCCCGCTCCACCAGCCTGCGGAACGTGGAACTCCCGCTCATCTATGCCGGGATCGATCCGGACACCCGGGAAGAACGGGCCGCGCAAGCTTTGCGAGACGTTGGGCTGGGCGACCGCATGCATCACAAGCCGAATGAACTCT
>JACCTI010000393.1 GCA_013812515.1 Chthoniobacterales bacterium | reverse complement strand
ATCTCGCATTTTTTCGCGGGATGAGTCAGCGCGAAATTGCGGCAAAAACGAATACACCCTTAGGCACGGTGAAAACCCGGCTCGAGCTGGGATTAAAGAAGATTTATGACGGCCTGAAGGAACTGCGCGATGAGCTATGAAGAATTCCAGAACCGCGCCCGGCTTTACGTGATCGGCGCCCTGGAACCGGAGGAGACGGAAGATTTCGAGGACGCGCGCAAGGACTATGGTCAGCAGGCGGAAGATTTCATCGGGGAGTGCTACAACTTGCACGAGGCCTTCGCATTGAGCCTGCAGCCCGTGAAAACATCCGACGGGCTCAAGAACCGCCTCATGGCAATGGTCCGCGAAAAGAAGCCCTCGTTAGGCTAGTTGAGCTTGTTAGGCAAAGCTGGCGCAGCTGGTCCTATTTGGCAGGGCTGGAGCCGTCGTGGATTTCGTGCAAAATGAATTCCTGGAGAAAGCCGTAGAAGTTCACCTGGAACAAACTGAGGTCCCGGCGCGAACCGATGGGCGACCGGTAGTGATCGCCAAGTTCGCCTTCCGTGAAACCGAATTTGGAAGCAATCACGAGGCGCGCCTGGTTCAACGCGCTCAGCCAGGCATCCGCGTTCGTGATCGGGATGCGCAGCGTGCAGTTCGCGAACGGCTTCGACTTGCCATTGAGCGCCTGCAAGTCCGACGCGACCGTTTCCGTGGCGCTTTCGAAGAGCCGGCGCAGCTCCGGTTCGACGTAGAGCTTCCATTCTTTACAGAGCTCGGTTTGCGAAACGTCGCCCGGTAAACTGAAGATTCGTTGCTCGGCGGCCTCTGTTCCTTCTCGATTCGTGCTCTCCGGAATTTGCCGCAGCAGCTCCGCGAGAAATGGATCCAGCTCGGAAATCTCCAGGCTGTCGCCGTGCCGCCGAATCTCCATCAGTTTGTTCGCTCCAGGGTGGCGAGGAGAAGATAGCCGTGCAGTTGCTGCACATAGAGCTCGGCCCGTTCCCGCAATCCGGTCCAGACGATGGAGCGGCCCTGGCGATGAACTTCTAGCATATGCTTTTCCGCCTTTTCGCGATTGAAACCGAAGACCCGTTGAAAAACCATCGTCACGTAGGTCATGAGGTTGATCGGGTCGTTATGCACGACAACCTGCCAGGGGAGATCGAGCTCTTCCCTGGTGCGATGTTCCTGCTCGATTGATGGGCTCTCGATTGTCGACCGAAACGGCGGCTGCACGAGAATAGCTTCGGAACTCACCATGGTTCACGCGTCTAGCGCCACACTCGCCCCTCGGACGCTGGCGGCTAACTCACGACGCAGACGCTAACATACGATGTGCTCAGTTCAAACGTGTGCTGAGAAGGATTCGTCACTTGGAAGTGCCGAAGGCCGCGAAGAAGATTCGCTTCTGCGCTGTTTCCATGGCACGCGAAGCCGCGATCGTGGCGTCATCAAAGCCGTCGAGATGAAGCAAACCATGCACGATGTAGAGTTTGATCTCCTTGGCCAGGGAGGTGCCGAATTCGGTCGCGTTGCGCCGTGCCGTTTCAACGCTGGCGAAGATTTCGCCGTGTTGAAATGTGATTACATCCGTGGGCCCAGCAATGTTCATGAATTGACGGTGCAGAGCAGCCATGCGGCGATCGCTGACCAGAACCACGCTGACGGCCGCAAGCTTGCGCAGATTGGTCTTGAAGGGCGGGTTTCTCGTTAGGCACAAACTCAAGGCCCGGGTGGCGAAGTTCTGCAGCTCGCGGACATCGATCCGCACTTTGCGTTGAGCGTTCCGCACTGCAATCTGCACGGCCAAACTCACGAGCAGACCGATTCTCGCTTCGGCGGCGGTTCGCTCTCTCGTTTTTCAAGCGCGGTGTTCATCTCCTTTAGCTCGGTATAAAGGGCAGCGAGCGTTGGCATCTGCGCCCCTGCGGCCAGTGCGCGACGCAGCGGCTCACCCCAAATTGCGTCGAGCTCCAGCGGCCGGTGCGCTTCGAAATCGAGCAGGGTGGAGGGCTTGTAGGCACCCATTTTCTCCGTGCGCTTCATCTGCTCCAACGCTTCCGTGCTTGGAAGCGAGTAGCCACACTTATTAGCCGCCGCAATCACTTCGTCCATCAGCGCGAGGACTCTCCCGCGCAGCACGTCGTCCGCCAGGATTGCGGCCGTGTCTAGACCGCCGGCCGCGACGGAAAGGCCGTTGAACGGGATGTTCCAGACGAGCTTCCGCCAACGCTCGCGTCCGAGGTTCTCCGCCACGCTGCAGACAACCCCGCAGCGCTTGAACTCCCAAGCGACATCATGTGTCCGCGGACGCGGATAGCGTCCGTATTCTCCGAGAACTATACGGCCATGACCGAATTGCTCGATTACGCCCGGCGAGACCCGGATGAGGCAAACGAAGCAAAGCGCGCCCATCACGCGCTCGGCACCGAAGTGCTCCGCAAGGAACTCCTCATTACCCAGGCCGTTTTGCAACGTGAGGAGCATGGTCTCCTTCTTTAGCAGGGGCGGAAGCAGGCGGAGCAGCTCGCAGTTGGATGTCGTCTTCAGCGCAATCAGGACCAGATCGCATGGACCGATCTGGTCGGTCGAGTTGTAGCAGCTGACCTTGGCTAACAGGAAGTTCTCCGCCTTCCCGCGTACGCGAATGCCGAAGCCGCCGCGCACTGCACGCAAGTCGCCGCGCATCAGGAAGTGGACATCGCGTCCGAAGTAGGCCAGCTTCGCGCCGTAGTAACTACCGATCGCGCCGGACCCCACGACGGCGATTCGATAGTTCGGCAGGATGTAGCGCGATCTCATAACGGTGGAGGATGAGCGGTTAGACTGCGAAATCGCGGCTCTGGTATCCCTTAACTCTCAAGCACCAACCCTCAACCTACCGATCATGCCGGCGGTCGCTGCTCGGCCTGAAAGCTGCGCGTAATCAGCCGCGCGCCCTTGTTGAAAGTGAAGTACGCCCAGCCCCATTGGAGCAGCACGGCAACACGATTCCGGAAGCCGACCAGAAAAACCACGTGCACAAATAACCATGCGAGCCAGGCCGGCAATCCGCTGAAGTGCACCCAATTCAAATCCGCGACGGCCTTGTTCCGGCCGATCGTCGCCATGCTCCCTTTGTCCCAATACCAGAACCGCTGCGCCCTTCGGCCCTCGACCATGGCCAGGATATTACGCGCGGCGTGGCGTCCCTGCTGCATCGCGACGGGAGAAACGCCGGGCAACGGCTTCCCGTTTTGAGTCGGGAAATTCGCGAGGTCGCCGATCACCTGCACTTCCGGATGGCCGGGGATACTTAGGTCGGGATTTACCATCACGCGACCAGCGCGATCCACGGGTGCGCCGAGGCTTTTGCCCAGAAACGACGCAGTGTTGCCAGCGGCCCA
>JACCTI010000343.1 GCA_013812515.1 Chthoniobacterales bacterium | reverse complement strand
AATAACACCGAGCGCTTCGTCGGTGCCGGCAAATGCATGTGCGCATCGGCCAGCTCGAGGATAGCCGCGACGCCGGACGCATTATCGAGCGCGCCGTTGAAAATCTGGTCGCCTTCCAGTTCAGGATGCCGGCCGAGGTGATCCCAATGAGCGGTATAGAGGAGCCATTCGTCCTTGAGCTTCGGATCGCGGCCGTCGATTTTGCCGACGACGTTGTGCGATTTGAATGAGCGGACGGCCTGCTTCAGATGAAAATCGGCTTTGGCATCGATCGGAACAGGTCGAAAATTCTTGCTTAAGGCGGCGAGCTTCAGGTCATCGAAATCCTGCTTGCTCTCGGCTAGCAAATGCTTTGCGAGATCAAGGGTGATCCAAGAACGGATGGCAACCTGGTCCATGTTCTTGTTAGGCTGATCGATCTCGAAGTTCTCCTTCGACCAACTGGTTTGCACGACCGAGTAGGGATAGGCGGCTGGTTCGGTTTCGTGAATAATGACAGCCGCAGCCGCGCCTTTCTCCGCCGCGATCTCATACTTGTAGGTCCAGCGGCCGTAGTAAGTCATGGCGCGTCCCTTGAACATTTTCGGGTCGAGCTGGGTCGGGCTCCCCGGGTCCGCGATCGGCGGATCATTGATCAGCATCAGGATGGTTTTCCCTTTCACATCGACATCCTTGTAATCATCCCAGCCGTAATCGGGTGCGACGATGCCGTAGCCGACAAAGACAATCTCGGAATCGTCGACCGTGATGTCCTTCTGCAAGCGCGCGGAAGAAGCGACGTAATCTTCCGGAAACTCCAGCTCGATCGTGTCGCCGTTGACGGTGAACTGCGCACTCGGGGTGGTCGTGATGCCGGCGAGCGGAACTTCCTGGAGATAGCTGCCGTTCGGGTTCCCGGGCTTCAACCCCAGAGCCTTGAATTGCTCAGTAATGTATTCAACTGAGAGGTCCTCGCCCTTCGAACCCGGAGCGCGGCCTTCATATTCATCTGACGCGAGAACCTTAATGTGCTTGAGGAGGTCGTCGGCCTTGATGACATCGAGCGCGGCCTTGGGTGGAAGGGCGGAATCGTCGGCGCTCAAGACGAGCGAAAAGGAGCAGAGGAAGAGGGAGAGGAAGAGTTTTTTCATGTGGTATCCGGTTAGCGCCGAGGCTGCTCGGAGGCGCATAGTAGTCGTAGCGCGGTAGCACGCTGGCCGTAGGTAGGTGGATCTGGCGCTGTCTAGACAATCGTCAATGCGGTGACAGAGCAGTCTCGAGGTTCAATCCAATTGCACGACTCCGCCGGCATATGACTTCCGTTATTACTCCAGCGAAACGAATTTGTACGGGTGATGATCGAGGATGGTTGGATTCCAGCCTTGTACGCTCGGGTAGATGAGAAAGGCGTGCGTGTAGAAGAAAACCGGCAGGATCGGCGCTTCCTCGAGCAGGATCGCTTCGGCGCGCTGAAATGCGTCATAACGCTGGGCTTGGTCCGATGTCTCTCCGGCCGCCGCGATGAGCCGGTCGTATTCCGGGTTGGACCAGCCGGTGACGTTGTTTGTGCCGCCGGTGATCCAGAGATCGAGAAACGAATTCGGATCGATGTAATCACCGATCCAGGTGGAGCGATAAATCTGGTAGGCCATGCGCGCACGCGCCTCGAAGTAAACCTTCTCTTCCTGATTCGTCAGCGTGACATCAGCGCCGAGATTGGCGCGCCACATCTGCTGCACCGCTTCGGCTGTGAGTTTGTGGTTTTCCGAGGTGTTGAAGAGAATGTCGATAGAGGGCAAGCCGCGCCCGTCCGGGTAGCCCGCTTGCGCGAGGAGCTTGCGCGCTTGTGCCGGATCATAGGGAATGGAGGAAGCGCTGGTGTAACCGGCGGTGTCAGGCGGGGTGAAAAAGGCGGCCGGCACTTGCCCGCCGCGCCAGACGCGTTCGACAATCGCCTGCCGGTCGATCGACATGGCAAGGGCCCGCCTAACGAGTCGATTATCGAGCGGCGGGCGTGTGACATTCACGCGAAAAAAATAGGTGCCAAGG
>JACCTI010000312.1 GCA_013812515.1 Chthoniobacterales bacterium | reverse complement strand
GCTTGGCCGCCCCTGTGCTGGAGCCGGTGTCGATAGACGAACCGGCGGGAATGGTTTCACGAATTCGCCAGAGTGGCATCCGCTCTGGGTTCTGGAAGTCGAGCGCGAGGTCGCCGGGTGGCTCAGTCTGCACCCGTTCATCAGCCGCTGCCCTTACGTGGCACCGTTGAAGTCAGTCTATGTGCATGAACGCTTTTCGCCGCCGCGGAGTCGGTCCCACGCTCCTCGATGAAGCGATCGAGCGGAGCCCGAGCTTGGAGATTACAGCGCTCACCGGCCTTATCTTTGGTCATGACGAAGCGAGTCTGCAGCTCTTCGTGCGCGCGGGTTTTGTCCACCGGGGCGTTCTGCCGCGGGTGGCGCGACTGGATGGCGTCGAGCGTGACATCGTGATCGTCGGCCGCCATCTTGTGTAGCGGTGCTTGTGCCAGGCACCGAGCGCTTTGGCAGGCGCGTCGCAGCGCCTCTACAACTATTCCTCGTCGCCGATGACGAGATGGATCACGCCGCAAGGCGACGAGACGAAGAAGCCGTCGAAGTCTTCGCGCAGCTGTTCCACTTCATCGCGACGCGGCACGCCGTTGATCTTCAGGTAGGAGGCCGCCGCTTCTGTGTCGTTCGTTTCCAGCTCCAGCCAGATGTCGGGCTGACTCAGGTTGGGGACCTTATCGATCCAAAGCCGGTTGGGCCCAAACTGAAAGATGCAGCCATCGTCTTCCTCCTCGATCAGCGGCAACCCGAGTGTGTCACGATAAAACGCGATCGTCTGCTCGTAGGTATGCACCGGACACTTGATCGCGATGTTCGCGCCACCTGAAAACTGCGGGCCGTTGACGTTCGCAACCATGAGGCAAGATGGGAAAGAGGAGCAGCGCCGCGACTATCCGCCCGCCGAACCAGTGCCGCCCGGTTCGGTCATTGCGAGCGGGTTCAGCGCCGCGTTCAGCTCGGCCTCCGACAGCACTTTTTTCTCTTGGCAAATTTCGCGCACTGTCTTCCCGGTCTGCGCGCTCTCTTTCGCGATCTCGGCGGCGCGATCGTAGCCGATCTTCGGCGCCAGGCTCGTTACCATCGCCATGGAAAGCTCGATCAGTTCGCGACAACGCTCTTCGTTCGCTTCGATCCCGCGGACGCATTTTTCGCTGAAGATTGCGCAGGCATTCGCCAGCAGCCGGATGCTCTCAAGAAGATTGTACGCCATCACTGGCATCATGACGTTGAGCTCGAAATTGCCGTTCGCGCCGGCCCAGGTGATGCACGCGTCGTTCCCGATCACCTGCGAGGAAACCATCATCATCGCCTCGCACATAACGGGATTCACCTTGCCCGGCATAATCGAGCTGCCCGGCTGGGTGGCGGGAAGCTGAATCTCGCCGATACCGCAACGCGGACCGCTGCTCAGCCAGCGGATGTCGTTCGCGATTTTGAAAAGGCTGACAGCGATCGTCTTCAAATGCCCGCTGGCTTCGACCACGCCGTCTTTCGCGCCTTGTGCTTCGAAGTGATTGGTGGCTTCGCGAAATGCGATCCCGGTTCGTTGCTCGAGATGCCGCATGACTTTTGGCGGGAACTCCTGGTGCCGGTTTAACCCTGTGCCGACCGCAGTTCCGCCGAGTGCCAGCTCCTGGAGAGTCTCCATCGCCCGCTGCGCCCGCTCCTGCCCATAGGCGATCTGCTGTGCGTAACCGCCGAAGCCCTGGCCGAGACGGACCGGCGTTGCGTCCATCAAATGCGTGCGGCCGATCGTGATGATCTCCCAGAATTCCTTCGCCTTCGCCTCGAGTTCCGTCTCCAATGTCGCTAACGCGGGCAGGAGCACGTTCTTTAGCTGCTCCGCGGCGCTGATGTGGATCGCGGACGGGATCACATCGTTGCTGGATTGGCCCATGTTCACGTGGTCGTTCGGATGCACCGGCTCGCGCGCGCCGATTTCTTTCCCGTCCAGTTGGCAGGCGCGATTCGAGATCACCTCGTTCGCATTGGTGTTCGTGCTCGTGCCCGAGCCAGTCTGGAAAATATCGAGCGGGAAATGCTCATCGAGCTTGCCTTCGATGACCTCCTCGGCTGCCTGCACGATCAGGGCGGAGCGGTGCGCATCGAGGGAACCGAGGTCGTGATTCGCCTGCGCGGCCGCCCATTTTAGCAGACCGAGTGCGCGGATAAACGGCCGCGCGAACCGATATCCGCTGACCGGAAAATTCAGGACCGCCCGCTGGGTGGAAGCACCGTGGAGCGCGGCCTCCGGGACGGACATTTCCCCCATCGAGTCTTTCTCGGTGCGGGATGCGCCGGAAGTCATGCCAGGTGATTTACCGGGA
>JACCTI010000353.1 GCA_013812515.1 Chthoniobacterales bacterium | reverse complement strand
GCCGCGCTCGCTCCATGGCCTGGCACATATCACCGGCGGCGGATTGGTCGACAATCTGCCGCGCGTGCTCCCGAAAGGTTGCGACGCGGTCATCGAGACGAAGAGCTGGCGAGTTCCTCCGGTTTTCAAGCTGATCGCAAGCCATGGGCGAGTCGATCGCGAGGAAATGTATCAGGTTTTCAACATGGGTATTGGGATGGCTGCTATCGTTCCTCGGGAAACCGCGAAGGCGATCGCGCGACGAATAAAGGGGCAGGTTATTGGCAAAATCGAAGCCGGGAGTGGCGTGACCCGACTGGTCTTCTGATTGTGTCATCCCGAGCCAGCGAGGGACCTCACAAAGGATGGCGGATCACACAACGATCCAAAGTGTGATCAGCAGCGCGTGGAAGACGCTTTTCTGCGCGGGCCGTCGCCTCAGGAGACAAGCATCGGCGCAGCAGACGATGGGCATCGCATGCGCGGGGCGCTGTTTCGAGCTGTGACCGCGCCGGGTGCCAAGTTGTGTCGCCCGTTCTAGTCTCACGCGATGGAGAAGCGGCAGCTCGGGAAGACTGACATGGAAGTCTCCATTCTCGGTTTTGGAGGCGCTGAGATCGGCTACGAAGACACGAACGCTGAGACGTGGCGCGCCTCCTGAACAGCGCGCTCGATGGCGGCCTAAACGTGATTGACACGGCCGAGTGTTACAATTGAGTGAAGAACTCATCGGCCAGGCGGTCAGCGGCCGGCGCAATGAATTTTATCTCTTCACAAAAGCCGAATGCCCGCGTGGGGTGGGAAGCGAAGACTGGTCGTCCAGCTTCATCCTTGCGTGCATCCAACGTAGCTTGCGCCGGATCCGGACCGACCGGCTCGATCTCGTCCAGTTCCACAACTGCTCCGAAGCCGTCCTGCGAAAGAGTGAAGCGATTGAAGGATTGCAGACTGCGTGGGAGCGAGGTTACACGCGCTATCTCGGTCACACTGGCGACAGCCGGGCGGCGAAGTTCGCAGTTGAATCTGGAGTGTTCGATACTTTGCAGACCTCGATCAACATTGCAGACCAGCGAGCCGCTCGAATTGACGATCCCGCTGGCACGGGGACGCAGGATGGGAGTGATCGCGAAGCGTCCCCTCGCGAACACCGCCTGGAAATACACGAATCGGCTGATTGAGTCCTATCAACACCCGGTACTGGGATCGCTTAAAGAAGCTGGACTACGACTTCATCCGCATCCGTCCGTTGGAACAATCGATCGGCGACGTGCTCCGTTTCACGCTCAGCGTTCCGTGTGTGCATACCGCGATCGTCGGCACAACCAAACCGGAACGTTGGGAGGAGAATGTGAAGTTGCTCGAAGCCGGCCCCCTTTCAGCAGAGGAGTACGACATCATTCGTGAGCCGCTGGGATGACCTCGCGCCTTCGACCTGGGTAGGACAAATATGAAGCAACGCAAACTCGGTCGAGGAGGTCCTTGTGTTTCCGCTCTAGGGCTGGGGTGCATGGGCATGTCAGATTTTTACGGCGAGCGTGATGAAGAAGAATCGGTCGCGACGATCAATCGCGCGCTCGAGTTGGGCGTGACGTTCTTCGATACCGCGGATATGTATGGTCCGCACACGAACGAGGAACTGCTCGGCCGCACGTTGCGCGGCCACCGCGAGCAGGTCGTGATTGCGACGAAGTTCGGCATCGTGCGCGATTTGGCGAACCCGACATTCCGCGGCATCAGCGGGAAACCGGATTACATTCGGCAGGCATGCGAGGGCAGCCTGCGTCGGCTTCGTGTGCCGGTAATCGACCTCTACTATCAACACCGGGTTGATCCGGAAACTCCGATCGAGGAGACGGTCGGCGCAATGTCTGAGTTAGTCCGCGCAGGCAAGGTGCGGTATCTCGGCTTGTCGGAAGCGGGCGCGAAGACGATCCGCCGGGCGCACGCTGTTCATCCGATTACTGCTGTGCAATCGGAGTATTCGCTCTGGACGCGCGATCCGGAAAAGGACGTACTGCAAACCTGCCGCGAGCTCGGGATCGGCTTTGTGCCGTATAGCCCCCTCGGTCGCGGTTTCCTGACTGGGCAGATTAAACGCTTCGACGATTTGCCGGCCGGTGATTACCGGCGGCAGTCGCCGCGTTTCCAAGGCGAGAACTTCCAGCGCAACCGGGAGCTCGTGCGGCGCGTAGGCGAGATTGCCCAGGAGAAGCATTGCTCGGCCGCACAGCTCGCGCTGGCCTGGGTGCTTGCACAGGGTGAAGAGATTGTGCCGATTCCAGGCACGAAGCGGCGCAAGTATCTGCAGGAAAATCTTGCCGCGCTCGGTGTGAACCTAACGAGTGGCGATCTCGCGCGCATCGACGCGGTCGCGCCGCGCGATGCCTTCTCCGGCT
>JACCTI010000247.1 GCA_013812515.1 Chthoniobacterales bacterium | reverse complement strand
GCCGCGGGATTCCCCGTGATGTCTTCGTACTCTCCGTAATCCCAGACCATAACCGTGCCGGCGCCGTAGTTGCCCGCCGGGATCGTTCCTTCGAAGCGTTCGTAATCGAGCGGATGATCCTCCACGTGCATGGCGAGACGTGCCTCGCGCAGTTCCGTCGGCGGACCTTTCGGCACCGCCCATGACCGAAGCACGCCCTGCATTTCCAAACGCCAGTCGTAATGCAGATGACTCGCGGCGTGTTTTTGGATGACGTAGTGGCGCGGGGCATCGCGTTTCGCCTCTTTCGTGACATGCGCTTCCGGCTCTTTCGTCTTCGTGAAGTCGCGCTTCGCCACATATTCGCGCAGGCTCTTGTCACGATTGCTGGGCCAGGTCGCGAGCTTTGGCGCCGGGCCTGACGCAAGCGCTTTCGTGAATGCATCGGGGAGTTGCTGCTGAACGGCCAGCACCGGCGCAAAGAGATCGCCGAGTTTGTGGATGCGCTTCACGGCGGCCGCCGCCGTGAACGAAAGCGCCTTCGCATCCTTGCGTTGCACCGCACGTTTTAGCTCGTCCCATGTAATCGGCATCGAGATGAATGGCTCCGCGTTTTTCGCGCGGATCGAGTAGACGCAGACGGTCGTCTTGAAATCGGAGTTCTGGCTCCAGTCGATCAGCACCTTGCCGCCGCGAATGCTCTTCGCCATTTCTGAGACCACGCGCCCTTTCATCTGGTGCGCGCCGAGCTCGGCAATCGCCTTCGCGAATGGCTGCGTGAACTCGTAGGTCGCGTCGCAATTCAGCGGCACGCTGAGATGCAGTCCTTTCGAGCCAGAGACTTTCACGAATGACTGGAGCCCCCAGGCGTCAAATAGGCCCTTAAGGTGCAACGCCACTTCCCCGCAATCCAGGATGCCGGCCGGCTCACCGGGATCGAGGTCGAAGACGACGGACGTGGGCTGATGCAAATCCGGGGCTGTCGCAAGCAGAACATGCTTCTCGATGTCGGCGAGGTTCGTTGCCCAGATGAGCGTCGCGCGATCATTGCAGAGGACGTAATTGATGTCGCCGCCACCTTCGCTCCTGGGGACGGCATAAGTTTTGACCCAGCCGGGCTTGTACTTCGGCGCGTTTTTTTCGTAAAAATGCTCGCCCGTGATCCCTTCCGGGTAGCGCTTCAGCGTGAGCGGACGGTTGCGCAGATGCGGCAGGATGACGTCGGCGATTTCGGTGTAGAACGCGATCACCCCGCCTTTCGTAAACCCACTTTCAGGGAAGAAAACTTTCTCGAGGTTTGAGACCGTGAGGTCGCGTCCGTCCACCTCCACCACTTGCTGCTTCGTAGCCATTAATCGCGGTGCCGCAGTCGTGGAATCACGTGTCGGAACGGCGACCCAGCGCCGTCGCTACATCTGCTGTAGCCGCCCTGCTGCGTCGGGGCGTGTCGCCCTCGGTATGCCTTCGCAAAAACACGCCAATCACCTCCAGGATTCGCGCGTCCACTTCGTCCTGCGTCTCACCGGCTGCGGTAAGTTGTCGCTTCGTCACGGCTAACGAGTGGTCTCCGCCTTCCACGACGTACAGCTCGTTTGGAGCGGCCATCTGAGCGCGAACTTTCGCCAACAGCTCGAGCGGGCAAAGCGGATCGCGAGTGCCTTGGATGAAGAGAATCGCAGTTCTGATCTCGCGCAGCACTTTATCGCGCAGCTTTGCCGCATCACCACCGCCACAGAGCGGATAACCGAGGCAAACGAGGGCACTGACATTTTCCTCGAGCGAAACGTGACAGCCGACGCGCGAGCCCATGCTCTTGCCGATCAGAACAACGGCTCCAGCGTCCTCATTTCGGATGGCAGCGAGCGCCGCGCGATGGGCTGTGACCAACTGTAGGAGGGGATCGGGCCGTCTCCTGCCTTCCACGGCATAGCCATAGTCCATGTTATGAACGCTTCCGACCGTGCCGAGCAACTCGGCCCAATGCCGCATCCACGGGTGCGATGAAGGCGCGCCCGCGCCGGGGGCCAAGAGGAAAAGCGGCGGCTGCATGCCGCATTCCTAGCAGAATGTATCAGTCCGCAAAGCGCTGATCACATCGGTCGATGCGACTAGTGGACTGGATCGATGAAACTGAGCGCACCGCGGGCGAACGGCGCTTTTCTAGCGACGCCGCTCTG
>JACCTI010000245.1 GCA_013812515.1 Chthoniobacterales bacterium | reverse complement strand
GACATCTTTTGGCTCTCGCGCGGGACCGAGGGCGATGACACCGATGGCCACATCGATAATCTCGCTCGCTTTGTCGGCGACCGAACGGTGCTCGCGGTCGTCGAGCAGGATCGTGATGATCCAAACTATGCGCCCCTTCACGAGAACCTCGCCCGTCTGCGCGAGACTCGGATCGACGGCGAACCGCTTGAGATCGTCCAGCTTCCGACGCCCGCGAAAATGGAACGAGAAGATCTGCGGTTACCCGCGAGCTACGCAAACTTCTACATCGCGAACAGCGTCGTGCTTGTTCCCACTTTCGATGATCCGAACGACGAGCCCGCCGTTGCTTTGATCGAGCGCGCATTTCCCGATCGTCGCGTCGCGCCCATCGACTGCCGCGAGCTGATCTGGGGCCTCGGGGCCTTTCATTGCCTGACGCAGCAGCAGCCCGCCGTGTCGTTGTAGCCAGGGGCCCTGTTGTAGCCGGGGGCGCTGGCCCCGATCTTTACCACGCGATGACGACCGGGGTCGCGCCCCCGGCTACAACCAACTTCAGGCTCCTCCTCGTGATCGTAATCGTGCTCGAGCTACTCGGACGTCGATTACGAGCAGGAGCACGAGGGGCTAACTGGCCATCGGCGCCGGTTCGTAGCCGCTCTGCAAAATTGCTTCGTGGAGATCCGCGGCATGCGCGCGGCGGGCGTCGAACGTGATCGTGACCAGCTCCGCTTCCACATCCGCCTTCACCTCCTTCACACCCTCCACCTTCATTAACGGTTCGCGCAGCTTGCCCACGCAGTCATCGCAATCATTTCCCGCCGTCGCGATTGTAATGCGCTCAAGAATTTCATGATCGGCGGTGTCATGAAGGTTATGCGGCTCGGCTGGGTCCATATACCTGGTCTACGCGCGTCGAAGTCGCGGTGGTTGCTCCGCGCAAAATGGGCTCGAGCACTTGCCAGACCGTCTCCGCGAGAACGCGCTGGCCGGCCGCGTTCGGATGGATCCGGTCGCCGAGATTCAACGCCGGATCGCCGCCGACGCCGGCAAGCAGGTATGGAATCAGCGTGGCGTCATTCCTCGCCGCCAGCTCCCCGAACATTTCGCCAAAGGCGCGCACGTATGAGTCCGCGCCATAGAGCGGCAATTGCATCCCGGCGACGATCACCTGCACCTTCGGGTTCTTCGCCTTCACGCGGTCGATGATTGCCTGAAGATTCGAACGCATCTGCTCGAGGGGCACCCCGCGGAAGGCGTCGTTAATGCCGAGCTCGACAACGAATACGTCGATCCGGCGATCGAGATATTTCGCCACCCGCCGCAAGCCGCCGCCGGTGGTGTCGCCGCTTACGCCCGCATTGATCACCTCACCCCGGAGACCCGCAGCGCGCATCTTCTCGCTGATCAACGCTGGATACGCCTGACTGCGTTGCACGCCATAGCCATCAGTCAGGCTGTCCCCGAGGATCAGAATCGTGCGCACGCCAGAAGCTTCGCGGCGCGCCGCGTCGGTGGATTGAAATGGCGCGGTCAGCAAGAGGAAGAGCAGAAAACGTCGACAATCGAAAACACCCGCGAGCAGGGAACGGAACATCCGAGATCGAACACCAAGGCCGGAACAAAGGCTCGGAGCTGCGACGCGATTCGCGTTTTCCATTTCACCATTGCCTCCGTTTCTGCGCCGCCTAATGGTAACGCTTCCGGCCCGCGGCGAGGTTCGGCCGTCTCTCAACCAACAACTCTCAACTCTCAATTTTTCTTATGGCGAACTACGGAATCAATGGCTTCGGCCGGATCGGACGCAACGTCTTGCGCGCAATGTCGCAGCAGGAGGTCGAACGCGTCAAAGGGATCAACGATCTCACCGACACCACGACGCTCGCGCATCTTCTGAAGTGGGACTCAGTTCACGGCAAGTTCGACGGCGAGATTGGCCACGACGAGGAAAACATCATCGTGCGCGGCCACAAGATCCGGATCATGAAAGAGCGCGATCCGGGCGCGCTGCCATGGAAGGAGTTGGGGGTAGACGTCGTTCTCGAGTCGACGGGATTTTTTACCAGCCGCGACAAAGCCGAGCTGCACATCAGCAAAGGCGGCGCAAAGCGCGTCCTGATCAGCGCCCCGGCGAAGAATCCCGACGCCACGATCTGCATCGGGATCAACGACGACATCTACGACCCGGCGAAACACACCGTCGTGTCGAATGCGAGCTGCACGACGAACTGCCTCGCGCCCCTTGCGAAAGTCTTGAACGACAAATTCGGCATCGAGTGGGGCTTTATGAGCACGATTCACTCCTACACGAACGACCAGCGCATCCTTGATTTGCCGCACGAAGACCTGAGGCGGGCCCGCGCCGCCGCGGTGAACATTGTGCCGTCGAGCACGGGCGCGGCGAAAGCCATTGGCGAAGTCGTTCCGGAATTGAAGGGCAAGCTGAACGGCGGTGCGTTTCGTGTTCCAACGCCCGATGGATCCGTGACAGATTTCGCCGCGCTCCTGCGCGACAAAGCGAGTACCGAGGCGGTGAACC
>JACCTI010000244.1 GCA_013812515.1 Chthoniobacterales bacterium | reverse complement strand
TTCACGATGCCGACGACCTTCTTTGCTTTGTTCTGAACTTCTTTGTGACGATGCGCCACAAACTTGGTGATGACCACACGACGGCCCGCCAAGAATTCTTCGACTGCGTTGTTTTGTTTCATCTTTTTGGGGTTGGCATAATTGCGCGACAGGAACGCCACCGCCTTCGCCGTTGATCTTCACAACGATCAGTCCATTGATTGCTCGATCTCGCGTTGGACTGGCGGGTCGAGTGGCCGGGGAGCTACTGCACAACGGATTGGCCGTGTCCGATGTGAAATTCATGACTCGTCCTCCTGGGAGGCACTTGACGAACCTACGATTGCGAGAATCGCCGCCTTGAGTGGGGCAGGAAGTTCAGACCACGCAGCGACTACTCGGGACAAATCGCGTCCCAACGTGTCTGCGATTTGTGCGCGTATTTGTGTATGCGCACTGAAAGCCGAATCTGGATTTGCTTGATTTTGTGGAGCTTGCGAATATTCGGAGAAGGGTTCGATTCCCTTCACCCGCTAATCTCGCCGGAGGAACGGGCGCGGACAGCAAAGCTTCGGCGCAAATAGGCTTCCTCTTTGAACGCGGACCGCGTTACCATCGGCCCGGTCATGTTTCAGAGCTTCCAGCGACTTTCGGTTCTCTCGTGTGCTTCGATTGCGGTCGCGCTGGTTGCACCGCGTGCGGCAGCCGAGTCAGCGGCCGAATGGGCTCCCGACCGCGTGATCATCAAGCTGCGGGAGCGTTCTTCCGGCAGTGCGCTCCGGTCAGGGCCTCTCGGAGCGAGAGAATGGGCGACGCGGCTCGGACTACCTCCGGGCGTGACTCTGCAGAGCATGCGTGCCTCGCTGACCACGCAAGTCGCATCGGAACATTTCCCTGATCTCTCTCGACCAGCCATTTTGCACCTCAATGGGCGAGCCACCGTGCGGGAGATTCTCGACCGCTTGCAGGCTCACCCAGACATCGAGTTCGCAGAGCCGGATTATGTCGGATACGGGGGCGGAAGACCTTCCGATCCGAGCTACTCCTACCAATGGCACCACGAGAAGATTCAATCCGAAGCTGCTTGGGACATCTCTACCGGAACCGCTGATGTCATCGTTGCGGTGCTCGATACGGGCTTGAATGCGTCGCTCCTGGAGTTTGCGGGGCGCATCATGGCAGGGCACGACTACGCAAACGACGACCTCACTCCTGCCGACGATTACGGCCACGGCACCGCTGTTACCGGGGTTCTGGCCGCGAATGCGAATAACGGCGTACTCGGCGCAGGCTTGAACTGGCATTGCCGCATTCTGCCCGAGAAAGTGCTCGATAAGGCCAACCGCGGGTACTACTCGTGGTGGACCCAGGCGATTTATGAAGCCACCGATGCTGGGGCGAAGGTGATCAATCTCTCGGCCGGCGGAAGCGCGGATTCGACAGCAATGACGGCGGCGATTGATTATGCCATCGGCCACGGCGTGATCTTCGTTACGGTTTCGGGGAACGAGAGCGCCGGGGTGGTTGCGTTTCCCGGACGCCTGCCGCAGTGCATTACACTCGGTGGAACGGATCGAGACGACACGCGAGCGGCTTTCAGTAACTATGGGTCCGCAATCGATCTGGTCGCTCCGGCCCGTGACATCTACACCGTGGGCATGGACGGCACGCTCCAATACTGGTACGGCACCTCGCTGGCCGCGCCGCAGGTCAGCGGCATTGCGGCCATCATCGCCAGCCTGGATCCTTCGATCACGCAAGAGAAGATGGAGAAGCTGCTTTGCGCGACCGCACAGGACCAGGTCGGCGGCGCATCCGATGCGCCGGGTTGGGATCAATACTTTGGCTTCGGTCGGCTGAACGCGAGATTCGCGGTCGAGCTCGGGGCGACGCGCGCTGCCCCACCGCAGCCAATCAATCTGTCGAGCCGAATGCGCGTGGGAAATGGCGACCGTGCGATGATTGGTGGGTTCATCATTACCGGCGCGCACGCGAAGAACACCATGATTCGAGCCATGGGTCCATCGCTTGTGTCCGCGAATGTGAATGGAGCGCTGCAGAACCCAAGGCTTGAATTGTTTGACTCCGCCGGCGCGATGATCGCGTCGAACGACAATTGGGGAGACGGACAGCAAGCCGAGCTGCAGGCGAGCGGTATCGCACCGACCGATTCCCGCGAAGCGGCCATTGCACGGATTCTCGCGCCCGGCGCTTACACCGCGATCGTGCGTGGTGTGAACGGCGAAGAAGGCGTCGCTCTCGTCGAGGCCTACGATTTGCAGCAGACGCGCAATTCGAAACTCGCGAACGTCAGCACGCGAGGTTCGGTCGGCGTGGGCGACGATGTCATGATTGGCGGCTTCATCATCGGAGCTACTTCGAATTATGTTGTCCGCGCAATCGGACCATCGCTGGCCAATGCCAATGTGCCGGGGGCGCTGCAAGATCCGAAGCTAGAGCTGCGGGATGGAAACGGCACGCTCGTGGCAGCGAATGATGACTGGGCATCCGACGTGAACGCCGCGCAGGTGCAAGCCGTCGGACTCGCGCCCGCGGACTCGCACGAAAGCGCAACTTACCGGACACTGTCGGCCGGCAGTTACACAGCAGTTGTCGGGGGGACTCAGGACACGACCGGAGTGGCCTGGTGGAAGTCTACAACGTTCCCTGAAACCTCCCATCCGTTCCTCGCTTCACAGGTTGGACATAGCGCGATCCGGCTTTGGACAAAGTTGTA
Source organism: Chthoniobacterales bacterium (assembly GCA_013812515.1). Lineage (GTDB taxonomy): Bacteria > Verrucomicrobiota > Verrucomicrobiia > Chthoniobacterales > UBA10450 > JACCTI01. The sequence continues at coordinate 2,964 of JACCTI010000244.1, read as the reverse complement.
GCTGGGGGCGTTAACCCCGGCGGCGGCGACGCGGCAATCTCACAGGCCTGGGAAGCGCTGCCTCTCCGGTGTAACCACGCCCTGCCTACGCACGTTGCGGCTTTGGAAGTGCATGACAGGTACGGAGCGACTGCGTCTCCCCTCGTCAGCGCTCCGTCGCCACCACCGCACGGTGCTTCCACGCGTACGCGAGTCCAGAGTAGAGCGTCAACGCCACGGTGATCCAAACGAGCGCTTTCCCGCCTGTCCACGCGCGCGACCACCACAACGTTCCGCTGTGGACATAGTGGAGTTCGCTCGCCGCGAGCAGCAGGAGGAAAAAAAGCACCGTCGTTATTTGCCACGAAGTTTTATGTTTACCGAGCTGCTCTGCCGGTAATACCTGGCCATTAGAACTCGCGAGCAGACGCAGCCCGGTAATTAAGAAGTCGCGGGCCACCACGATGATCGCCGCCCATGTCGGGACGGCCTTCAGCGGGACGAGCGAGATGAAGGCGGCCGCGATCATGACCTTGTCCACGAGCGGATCCATCAGCTTGCCGAAGTTTGTAATTACGCCGTAGTGCCGGGCGATCTCACCGTCGAGGTAGTCGGTCACACCAGCGATGATGAACAGGATGAGCGCGGCGGTGCGCGCGTAAGCCCAGGCGGAATTCAGCGTGATCACGAACGCAATTGTCAGCACCAGGCGGCTGAGCGTAAGACGGTTCGCCCAATTCATTGCGGCAGAGCAGCAGATGCGACCGCACGTATTGCGACAGGATGTTTCCAAATCGGCACGCGCGTTTTGAGTTCATCGACGATCCACGCGCTGGCGCGAAAGGCCGCGGCGCGATGTCGACTCCCGACCCGCACGAGGAGCGAGGCTTCGCCTACCGCTACGAAGCCGGTGCGATGATGAACGATGAGTTGGTTCAACTCGAACTCCTGCAAGCATTCGTCCGCCACCCTGCGCAATTGATGCTTCGCCATCGCATGGTGCGCTTCGTATTCAATGCCCGCAATCGCCGTGCCGTTCTCCGTCGCGCGGACTACTCCCCAAAAGTCGACGATCGCCCCTGTTTCCGCCGGCGGGATTTCAGTCGAGAGTGCGAGCGGCGCGTCAGTGAGACGAACGTCGCAGACGGTAGTTGCCATGAATGCTAGGGTGCGAATACTTCGCCCGTCGGCGACTCGGCGAGAAACAGGAGATACTCAGAATGAGCATGAAGCAATGTGATATTGGCCTGATCGGGCTCGCGGTCATGGGCGAGAACCTCGTCCTGAACATGGAGTCAAAGGGCTTCACGGTTGCCGTGTTTAACCGCACGACCGAAGTGACGGAAAAGTTCGCGGCTGGGAAAGCGGCAGGGAAAAACATTCAACCAACGCGAACGATGGAAGAGTTCGTCAGCGCGCTGGCGCGGCCGCGGAAAGCGATGATCATGGTGAAAGCCGGCGCGCCCGTCGATGCGGTCATCGCACAACTGAAGCCTCTTCTCGAGCGGGGCGACGTCATCATCGACGGCGGCAATTCTCTCTTCACCGATACACAGCGCCGGTGCAAAGAACTCGAAGCGGAGGGACTGCACTTCGTCGGTTGCGGTGTTTCGGGTGGCGAAGAAGGCGCGTTGAAAGGTCCGTCGCTCATGCCGGGCGGTTCGCGCGAATCGTGGGAAATGATCGCGCCCATCTTCCGCAAAATCGCGGCGCAAGTGGATGGCGAACCGTGCTGCCGTTACATGGGACCGGACGGCGCTGGGCACTACGTGAAAATGGTGCACAACGGGATCGAGTACGGCGACATGCAGCTCATCTGCGAGTCTTACGCGATTTTGAAGGATGTGCTCGGCTGCGAAGCACCCACCCTGGCGGACATTTTCACCCAATGGAACAAGGGCCCGCTCGACAGCTACCTGATCGAGATCACGTCGCAGATTTTTCGCAAGACAGACCCCGAGACGGGCAAGGCGCTCGTCGATGTCATCCTCGACAAAGCCGGCCAGAAAGGCACCGGTCTCTGGACCCTGCAATCGGCGCTCAATCAATCAGTAGTCATTTCCACGATCAACGCCGCCGTCGAAGCGCGAGTCATCTCTTCGCGTAAACAGGAGCGCGTCGACTCCGCGAAGTTGCTGCCTCAGCCGAAGGTGCGGCAGTTTACCGGCAATCGCGACGACCTCATCGGCGCCGTGCACGATGCACTCTACGCTTCTAAGATCGTCTCCTATGCGCAAGGCATGGAGCTGCTCGGCGCGGCGAGCATGGTCTACAAATGGAACCTGAACTTTGGCGACATCGCGACGATTTGGCGAGGCGGCTGTATCATTCGCGCTGTCTTCCTGAACCGCATCGTCGAGGCTTATCAGCGCGATCCCGCGTTGCACAACCTGCTCCTCGATTCGTACTTCACGAATATCATCGCCCAGACGCAACAGAACTGGCGCACGGCCGTTTCGGTCGCGATCCAGGAGGGCGTGGCGGTGCCAGCTTTCGGTGCCTCCCTTTCTTACTTTGATAGCTATCGGCAGGAGCGTCTGCCTTCGAATCTGCTTCAGGCGCAACGCGATTTCTTTGGCGCGCACACCTATGAACGCGTCGATAAGCCCGGCGTCTTCCACACCGAATGGCTCGATTCCGATGAACAGCCGGTCGAGAAGCCAGCAGAACCGAAGAAGGTCGCGCGCGGAGGAGAATGAGGAAGTCTTATGACCTACGTTTACGAAACAACTGATCCTGACAAACCGGTGCGCCGTTTTGAGGTAACGCAGAGCATGAAAGACGCGCCACTCCGCACCGATCCCGCGTCCGGCGAACCGGTCCGGCGCGTGATTAGCGGTGGTTCCGGGGTGCTGGTGCCCGGCAGTTCCGCAGGTCCATCCGTCGGATCGTGCGGCAGTGGGTGCGGTTGCCACTGATTCTCGCGAACCGAGAACGAGCGCGATTTCTTTCCTTTCAGCAGTTGTAGCCCGGGGGCGCTGACCC
>JACCTI010000230.1 GCA_013812515.1 Chthoniobacterales bacterium | reverse complement strand
TGCCGCCGCATCGCATGGATGTGGTGCTCGGCGTGGTGAAGGCATACACCACGCGTGTCGGCGAAGGAGCATTGCCGACGCAAGACGAAGGGCTCGCGGACATGCTGCATGAAATGGGACGCGAATTTGGCGCGACCACCGGACGACCGCGGCGTTGCGGTTGGTTCGACGCTGTGGCCGCGCATTACGCCACCATGATCAATGGCATTGACGAGCTCGCGATTACAAATCTCGATGGCCTCGACTCCTTCGGACGCATCCGTGTCTGCGTCGCGTATCGGTTGAAGGGGAAGCGCCTCGATGTGCCACCCTGCGATGCGGCTCAGCTGGAAAACTGCGAACCGATTTACGAAGAGATCGCGGGCTGGGGCGAATCGACGCAGCGCGCGAAAAAGTTTTCCGATCTGCCCGCGGCGGCGCGCGCTTACGTTAACCGCTTGGCGGAACTCACCGGCACAAAACTGACGATCGTCAGCGTCGGGCCGGCACGCGGACAGACGATCGTGCTTTAGCTGCATGCTCCCATCTGCCAATGCGGTTCCTCGCCACGTCGCCATTATCATGGACGGGAACGGGCGATGGGCGAAAAATCGCGGACTGCCGCGTATCAAGGGTCATGAGCAAGGCGCGGATGCCGTGCGAGAGTGTGTCGAAGGTTGCGGCGATCTGAAGATTGAATTTCTGACCCTCTACGCATTCTCGGCGGAAAACTGGGGACGCCCGAAGACCGAAGTTTTAGCGCTCATGCATTTGCTGGAGCGGTTCTTGAAAGAGAAAACGCCCGAGCTGCTGGAAAAAAACGTCCGGCTGCAAGCAATCGGGCGGCTCACGGATTTGCCGGACGCGTGTCAGCGTCAATTGCACAAATCGATTGAACGGACTGCCGGCAACAACGGACTTACGCTCATCCTCGCGCTTAGTTATGGCAGCCGGCTTGAGATCATCGATGGCATCAAAAGCCTGCTGCGTCAGATCGAGGAAGGCCACATCGACAGCGCGATGATCGATGTCGAGATGTTCAGCAAGCACCTCTACACGCGTTACTATCCCGATCCCGACTTGCTCATCCGCACCTCGGGCGAGTTACGGCTTTCGAATTTCCTCCTCTGGCAGCTCTCCTACACCGAGATGTATGTCACAACGAAGCTCTGGCCCGATTTTACGAAGGATGACCTCTTTGCTGCGGTCGAGGAATTTGGAAAACGACAGCGGCGCTACGGCGGTGTGCTGTGATACAAAAAACCTTTTAAATTGTAGCAACGGCGCTGTGTCGCCGTTTGCCCGGGCGCGGCCAACCTTCTCATGCCGCTGCTGCCACACTTTGAAACGGCGACGCAGCGCCGTCCCTACACCGAAATACCCGCGGCTAAACGAACGCGGCGGTTACTGTATCAGCGAGCAACCTGCCTTTTCGCGTCAGGGCGAAACGCCCATCGAGTTTCCGGAGCAGATCAAGATCGAACAACTCCGCACACTCGTTAGGCCAAGGCTCGACCCATTCGGCTGGAACGCCCCAACGCGTCCGGAGCAGCAGCGCGATCTGTTCGCTCCGTTTTATTTCCGGCGTTAGCGACTCGATTGAAATCACCGGCGACGTCCGTGCCGCGATGCGATCGGTATAGCTGCGGTAGTCGCAGACATTTTGCCATCGCTCTGCTGCCACCGTGGAAAAGGCGCTCGGACCGACGCCCAGGTAGTCGTTGCCGGCCCAGTAACCGCGATTATGCGCGGATTCGTAGCCGGGCCGCGCGTAATTTGAAATTTCGTATTGCTGATAACCTGCCCGTTCCAAGACGCGCATGCTCGTCTCGAAAAAACGCGCCTCGTTTTCGATGTCCCTCTGGTATTCGCCGCGCGCATGCCGCAGAAAAAAATCCGTGTCTTCCTCGTACGTCAGGCAGTAGGTCGAGATGTGCTCGGGCTCGAGCGCGACCGTCCGCTCGAGCGTTGCCTCCCACTGCGCCAGCGTTTGCCCGGGCAAACCGAACATCAGATCGATGCTCACGTTTTTTGCACCGACGTCGCGCAGGGTTCGGTACGATCTTTCCGCTTGCGCGGCATCATGCTCCCGCCCGAGCAGCACGAGCAACGGATCGTCCCACGATTGCACGCCCAGACTAATGCGCGTGACACCAGAACTCATCATCATCGCTGCTTTCCGTGGCGAAACACTTCCGGGATTCGCCTCGATTGTCCACTCGGTTACACGTCGGAGATCAAGACGGGCCTGGAGCCCGCGTAGAACAAACTCAAGCTGCGGCGTCGACAGCGCCGTCGGCGTTCCGCCCCCGAAAAATATCGTTTCCGTGCAGAGCTGGAACCGCTGCGCGACGGACTCGAGGTCGATCAACAGCGCTTCGCAGAACCGCTGCGTTTGCGCGGGGTCAGCGCGCTCTTTGTAGAACGCGCAATAGGGGCAGATGCGTGCACAGAACGGAATGTGCACGTAAATGTGCCGCACGGCATTCTCGGTTTTTGGAGGTTGGACGTCGACCGTCGACCGTTCGACGTTGGCCTGCTTTTCAAGGTTTTCCACTTCGTCGATCACGCTTCCTTCATCGGCTCTCATTTTACTCCCTATTATCTTGTCGATCCGGTTTTTAGCGCTCGTTTTCATATGCTGCCTCGGCGCAGCGTTCGCACAGCCACCGCCATCAGCGACGCCGTCCGTCGTTTACGCGGTGAGCGATCCCGCCGCGATTGTGCAATATAGGACGAACGCGGCAGTTGTGCGTTCCTGTCTGAGTCACTTCGCGCGGATCATGAGCAGCCGCGTAACAAAAGTCATCAACGTGCCGGAGATGAGCGACAGCAGCTCCGCCGGGCTTGCTGGTCGTCTCTACAACGTGACGCTGCCGAACATCGACAACTGGCGGCGTTTCACACAATACGGTCCGCTGGGCGCGGGCGGTATCGCAGAGATCTACGCCGATCCCATGATTCGCGACAAAGTGGTCTTGCATCTCATGGACAGCCTGATCGCCGCCTATGCGGGCGGGCCTGAGCCACACCCGAATTATGCGCATCACGAAGCGACTCTGCTCGCGAGCAAAGACCCGGTCGCGCTCGACACGTTGTCCCTAACCCGCCTCGAAGAGCTTCGTCGCGAAGCTCGATTGCCTCCGATCGGCGAACTGGCGCAGCACGTCGAAATCGCAGGACGAAGGTTTGGGCAACGCCGATCGCGGGCGGATCGAAGGACGAGATCTTAAAAGATGAACGCTTTGCCGAAGGAAACCATCCGGCAGCTACGCGGTCCCATTCTGCGGTCGGTCTCCCGGTCGTTTTATCTTTCGATTCGACTCCTTCCCCTCAAGCTGCGCGATCCGATCGCGCTCGCCTATCTCCTGGCACGCGCAACGGATACGATCGCCGATACGACCGCAGCCGATGGAGCGATCCGGAGGGACGAGCTCGCCAAACTTGCGGGTTGGATTCAGGGCAACACCACCGCCGGGCGCGTGGCGTCCCTCGATTCATTTGCAGCCTTGCAAAAGAATGAGGCGGAGCGCGTTCTCATTCGCGCGGTGCCTGATTGCCTGGCCTGGCTCAACTCGTTGGACCGCGACGACCGCAGCGAGATCCGCGATGTGCTCCTTACGATCAACGAAGGCCAAACCCTTGACGTAGCGCGCTTCGCCGGCCCGCTGACCGCGCACGGCGGGATCCAAACCGCAGCGGATCTCGATCGCTACACTTATCTTGTCGCCGGCTCCGTAGGTGAATTCTGGACACGCGTTTGCGGACGCAAATTGCCCGGCTTCGCGGAGCGCGGTTCGAAGGAAATGATTGAGCTTGGGACAGAGTACGGGAAGGGACTTCAGCTTGTGAACATCCTCCGCGATATCGGGGCGGACATGCGTGCGGGAAGATGTTACCTGCCCGCAGAAGAGCTCGAGCGAGCGCACGCTTCAGCAGCAGATCTGGCACGCGATGGGTCGGGGGCACTGCCCGTGTTCGGCGCGTGGCTTGAGCGCGCGGAGCGGAACCTTGACGCGGGGCTGGTTTACTCCTGCGCGATTCGTCCCTTTCGACTGCGCCTGGCGACGGCGCTTCCGGCGCTGATTGGTGCGCGAACGCTTGCGCTCTTGCAGCAAGCGGGAGCAGCCGTGTTCGAGAGGAAGGTGAAAGTTCCGCGCGCAGAGGTGCGGGCAATCATCATGAACGCCACGATCGCACTTGCATCACCTCCGGCACTTCGCCGGCAGTTTGAGCGCTATAGGAAATAGCGGCGCTGCTTTTCCGTGATCGGATGCCCGATCTTCTCGAGCACGAGGAGCATGTCTTCCCAAAGTTTGCGCTTCTCCGAGGGCGATTGGTTCCGCAACAAATAGGAAGGGTGATACGTGATCATGAGCGGCGTTTCGTGGAACGAATGCCAGTTCCCGCGCAGCTCACGCATCACGCCGCGCGTGCCGAGCAAGCCCTCGACCGCCGTCGCGCCCAATGCGACCAATACCTTCGGCCGCACAATGTTAATTTGCTCGACCAAAAACGGCAGGCAGTTCTGCATCTCGATCGCAGTGGGCGGCCGATTGCCCGCGGTGCCCGGCGGCATGTCTGGCCGCGATTTCATCACGTTCGCGATGTAAACTTCCTCTCGCGCGAAGCCCATTGCCGCGATGATTTTGGTCAGCAATTGCCCCGCGCGGCCGACGAACGGTTCGCCTTGCCTGTCCTCGTCCGCCCCGGGCGCTTCGCCGATGAACATGATCTCCGTATCGATGTTACCCGAGCCGAAAACCGTCTGGGTGCGCGATTCGGCGAGATGCGGACAAAGAGTGCAGGCCGCAACGCGCGCACGAACTTCGGCAAGCCGCTCCTCCTTAGTCCCGGCGGCGGCCGTTGGCGGTTGCTGACGATGGGCGATTCGCGGGCGCTGCAAGCGCGCGAGGATTTCGCGGGACGCGCGCGGCCACCGTCCGCTGCCGGCTCGCATCCGCTCAAGGGTGCCGAGCACCACACCGAGAGCAGATTGGAATTCGTCCATGGCGGCCAGCATCTGAGCTTTTGCGTGCAGCAGCAATTCCTTTGATGCTGTGCGCCATGAGTTCGCGGCTCTCCGATTATAATTACGCGCTTCCCGAGGAACTGATTGCGCAACGCCCGTTGCCGCGCCGCGAAGACTCGCGAATGATGGTGTTATGCCGAGCAACGCAGCGCATCGAGCATCGCCGCTTCAACGAGATCGGCGCGTTTATGCAGGAGGGCGATTTGCTCGTCTTGAACAATGCGCGCGTGATCGCTGCGCGCCGGTTCTCGGACAACACTGCGATCGAGTTGTTGTTCCTGGAGAAGCTCGGGCCCGGTCGCTGGCGCTGTCTGGTGAAACCCGGCCGGAAAATGCGTGCAGGCGGGTCTTGCAAAATCAACGGCGACGAAGCGCGCGTCGCCGAGGTTTTGCCGGACGGCAGCCGGATCGTGGAATTCGATTCCGACGTGCCGCTCGAGATCGGTGGGATCGTTCCGTTGCCGCCGTACATCGGCCGCGCGGCGGACGACCAGGACTTCGCGCGCTATCAAACCGTCTTCGCGGACGTAGCGGGCGCCGTCGCGGCACCGACTGCGGGACTGCATTTCACGGCGGAAATGCTGATCGCGATGCCGCATGCATTCGTGACGTTGCATATCGGCACGGGCACGTTTCAGCCGGTTAAGAGCGAAAACATCGCGGAGCATCAAATGCATGCGGAGCGGTTCTCCATTTCCGCTGCCGCCGCGGAAAAGATCAACCGCGCCGCGCGCATCCTGGCGGTTGGGACAACGAGTATACGGGTCTTGGAATCGGCGCAGCGCGTGGACGGAAAACTGGTGTCGCAAGACGGAAGCACGAGTTTGTTCATCTATCCGCCGCGTCGGATCGAACGCGCGGACATGCTCCTGACGAACTTCCATCTCCCGCATTCGACGTTGCTCATGCTGGTGAGCGCGTTTGCCGGACGCGAATTTGTGCGGCGCGCCTACGAAGAGGCGATCGGCGCGCGCTACCGATTTTACAGCTACGGCGACTGCATGCTGATTCTGTAGAAGAGGATTGGTTGTAGCGGTGCTTGTGCCTAGCACCGCGCAGGAGATGCGGTTACGTCTCGCGCCAGGCGCTTGACACAAGCGCCTCTACAACACGGAGCCGTTTGTGTTAGCCTCGCGCATGGATTCTCACGGAGAACCGAAAGGCGAACTTGTCATTCGCACGATCGCAATGCCGGCCGATACCAACCCGAGCGGCGACATTTTTGGCGGCTGGATCATGTCGCAAATGGATCTTGGCAGCGGAATCGTTGCCTTGAAGACGGCTAAGACGCGCGTGGTCACCGTGGCGATGGACGGCATGTCGTTCCTCCAACCGGTGCGCGTTGGCGATCGCGTGGCGTGCTACGCCTCGGTGGAAGAAGTCGGCCGCACCTCGATGCGAATTCCGGTTGAGGTCTGGGTGGAACGCTATATGACCGGAGAGCAGGTGCGTGTGACAGAAGCGGTTTTCACCTACGTCGCGCTCGGCGTGGATGGGCGGCCCGTGCCAGTGGTGCGTGACGGTCTGCGCGACGCCGCGACTCGTTAGTCGCCCTCGCCGCTTGCAGACGTGACGCCCTCCGGTCCTGTTTCCGTGCTCTCGAGCCGATCGCTCGGTTCTTGCGGTGGCAGCATCTCAGCTTTGGCTGGCCACCAGACCTGAGATAACTCGCTCAGCGCCTTCAGCTCCAAAGGGCGGGGCAGGTGCAAAAGGCAAAGAAATCTTGACCGGCCATCAACCGGTCTAAAGCAGAAGTCGTGCGGGCTGCAGATCAGTGGACGTTGAACGGGACTGGTTGCCAACTGTTCGGAGTCCTGAAACGGTAAAGAGGTTTCATTTCCTTACCGTTCCGCCGTTAATTCCGGGATGCTTCGGGTCGCCTATCTCTTCGAACGGTTCCCATCCTTCGGGCAGACCTTCTGTTATCGTGAAGTTGCGGCGCTCTTCCGGCAGGGTGCCGACCTCAGCATCTTCTCGATCCGCCGTCCGAAGAACGAGCCCGCTCAGGAATGGGATCGGGAAGTCGCGCGGCGTGTGATTTACCTGCCGGATGAACGGGGCCTGGTGAGCGAAATCGACCGGGCCGCCGGTGCCGGGCAATTGCCGGCCGCAGCGTGCCGAATCCTGAAGGAATGGGATCGTCGGTCCGATTTTCTCCGGCTCTACCAGGCTGCTTTTGTCGGCTTGCGCCTCGAAGAGGCCGGAATACGCCGGGTGCATGCCCATTTCGCGGGAATGGCGGCGCGCACAGCGTATTGGATCCGGCAGTTCTTCGGAATCGACTACAGCGTTACGGCGCACGCGAATGACATTTTCGTCTCGAGTGATTTTTTCGTTAGTCTTTCCAAAATCTTCGAGGCGGCGGCCACCATCGTGACCGTGAGCGACTTTTCGGCCGCACAGTTGCGAAAGCAGTTCCCGCAGAACGCAGCAAAGGTCCGCCGGGTCTACAACGGGATCGAGCCTGACCGTTTCCGATGCGCCACTTTCGAGGCCGCTGTCCCCGTGATTGTTTCTATCGGTCGATTAGTCGACAAGAAAGGCTTCCACGATCTGATCGCGGCTTGCGCGGCGCTGAAGGCAACTGACTCGGCCTTTACCTGCAAGATCATCGGGGACGGTCCTCTTCAGCAGGTGCTCTCGATTCAGATCGCAGAGGCGCGACTTGTCGATCGCGTTCAGTTGCTTGGCGCGAAAAGCCAGGAGGAGATCGTGGACCAACTGGCGGCTGCGACGGTCTTTGTCCTGCCGTGTCGGATCGAAGCTGACGGTGGCATGGACAACCTGCCAACGGTAATCATGGAAGCGATGGCTGCGAGTTTGCCGGTGGTTTCCACGCCAGTCGCCGGCGTGCCTGAGATGGTGCAGCCGAATGTAACGGGCGCTCTCGTGCCAGTCCGAGATCCTGCGGCGCTAGCCGAAGCAATCGAGGCCGTCATCTCGGATCGTAGTTTCGCTCGGCGGCTGGGCGCGGCGGGGCGGCACCTCGCCGAGCAACGTTTCTCAATCGAAGCGAATGTGAAGTCGCTCGCCACGATATTGTCGGGGAGCGATTGAGTTCGGGAACGCACGCCACCGTGAAGAGAGATGATCCCAGTTTGCTCTTGCCGCGCTGCTTGTTGGAGGCGAAAAACATCTGCATGACTCGCTGTTTTCGCCTTCTCCTGCCGATCGCAATCGTGGGGGCACTGGTCGCGAACTCGTCCGGGGAGGCTTTCGCCTGGGCGACCGACTACAATCGGCTCCTCGGTAAATACGCGGGCGCGAATGGGGTGCGGTATGCCGATTGGAAGAACAACGGCGCGGACGTGCAGACGTTACAGAAAGTGGTTGACGCGATCGCGGCGGAAAACATCAACTCGTTAGGCCAAAAGGAGCAGCTCGCGTTTTACGTCAACGCATACAACGCCTGGATCCTGCACGAAGCGCTCGCGAAATATCCGACCAGCAGCGTCAAGGATGCCCTTTTTACCTTCTTCACCAGCAAGCGGATCAAAGTCGCGGGCCAGCAGACCAGTTTCAACGCGCTCGAAAAAGAAACGATTCGCTCCAAGTTTAACGACCCGCGGATTCACTTTGCGCTGAATTGCGCGAGCCGCAGTTGTCCGCCGCTGAACACGGAGGCGTTTACAGGGGAGAAGCTTGACGGCCAATTCGAGAAACTCGCGAAAAATTTCGTGAACTCCGAGAAGGGCGTGCGGATGGCGGAAGAGAAGAGCGGCGTCGAACTCTCGAAAATTTTCGATTGGTACAAGGACGACTTCAAGGACGGCGGGCCGCTGCAGTTCATCAACAAGCG
>JACCTI010000206.1 GCA_013812515.1 Chthoniobacterales bacterium | reverse complement strand
AACTCTCCCGGTAAATTCGGGTCATCTTCGGGATAGATGATGCTCAAAGCGACCGCGGTCGCTCGATGCTGGAGCGCCGCGCCCGCGATCTCCGCCGCCGGCAACCCCGGGCCGAGATACGCCACGCGCCAGCCGAGATGGGTCGCTGCGACCCCGACCATGAAGGCACCGAGTTCGTGTGCCTGTCCTGTCGGCGTGCAGACAATGAGGTTCGGCATCCCAGATCCCGGCGCGAATTCCTTATTCAATCGACCGAGAAAGACTCTTGCCGATGCCGTAAAAAAATGCTCGTGCGCGGCGGTCATCGTGCCGTCGCGCCAAAAGGCGCCGACTTCTTCGGCCAGCGGCGCGACCACAGTCTGGAGAAACCCCTGCTGTCCGAATACGACAAGCCCGCGTTGCAACCCCTCTTCGAGCGCGCCCGCGTCGAGCAGTTTGACAGCGTCGAGGCATTCGGCGCGGACAGCCGCACTAACGCGGCTGACCCCAATGCTCTGCGCCAGCCGCGACTTGGCGATGAGGTTCTTGAGCTGTTTCGCACTTAGCTGCGCGATTGTGCCGATCGATCGACCGGCTTGCGTGACCTCACGCAAGGACGCCAGCCGCTCGATCTCCTTATCGGAGTAAAGTCGCCGCCCAAAATCATCCCGCTTAGGTTTGACCGCGCCATATCGCCGCTCCCAAACGCGGATCACATGCTGACTCAGCCCGCTGCGCACCGCAGCGATTTGAATTGGATGAAGCAGCATTTTCCGCATTTGAACAACAATTAGACATACTGCGCATGCAGTGACAAGGAGAATTATCTCGGCATAGCTTTTGTCGAGATAGACCGAGTCCTAGATGGCCTCTTGACAGAACCGCGAAGTGATTAGACAACAGTTATACAACACTTGAATCAATCTCTTCCAATTTCAATGAGGGTAATAATGCTTCAGCCTAATATTGACTTCCGTGGCCGCGTCTGGCGCGCGCTGGCCGGCCTTGGGTTCGCGATTGCGTCTGGCTCCGCGTGGCCACACTCCCAGATCGCCGCCGGCGTTTTCGGCGTGATCGCGGCATTCCTGTTGTTTGAAGCTTCACGGGGCTGGTGCGCCGCGCGTGCCTGCAAGATTAAGACGCCGTTTTAACCCGCTTCATGAGCAAGGACGTCATTATCATCGGCGCCGGACCAGGCGGGCTTGCTTCCGCAATTCTGCTGGCGCAAGCGGGCCTGCGCGTTCGGATTTTCGAACGCTTGCCGTTTGTTGGCGGGCGCACTTCCACAATCGAAGCGCAAGGCTTCAAGTTCGATCTCGGCCCCACATTTTTCCTCTACCCGCGCATCCTCGACGAAATTTTTCAGGCTGCTGGGACAACGCTGCGCAGCGAGGTGGAGATGGTGCAGCTCGATCCGCAGTATCGCATTCAATTCGGCGGCGGCGGGCAGATCGACGCCACTCCCAACCTCGCAGAAATGGAGCGCCAGATCGCCTCCATCGCGCCTCAGGACGGGCCCGGATTCCACCGCTTCATCCACGAGAACCGGCGCAAGATGGACCTGTCACAACCGTGCCTCGAGATGCCGTTCAATCATTGGGGCGACCTTCTGCGCACGAGCATGCTGAAGATTCTTCCGTTGCTCCATCCGTTCGAATCAGTGGACACGTATCTGCGGCGTTTTTTTAGCGACCCGCGCGTTCGTCTCGCGTTCAGCTTCCAATCCAAATACCTTGGGATGTCGCCGTTTCGCTGCCCGAGTTTATTCAGCATTCTAAGCTTCCTCGAGTACGAGCACGGCGTCTGGCACCCTCTCGGCGGCTGCGGCGCGGTGACAGCGGCGATGGCGCGCGTGGCGCGGGCTCTCGGAGTTGAGATTCGACTGGATGAACCGGTCGAGGAAATGCTCTTTGCAGGGAGTCGCGCCATCGGCGTTCGCACCGCATCCGGCGAGCACCGTGCTGATTCGGTCGTGATTAACGCGGATTTCGCGCACGCGATGTCGAACCTGGTTCCCGATCGGCTCCGCCGTCGTTGGACGGACGCAAAGATTGCGCGGAAAAAATTCTCCTGCTCGACGTTCATGCTCTACCTCGGAGTGGATCGCACGTTTGAAAATCTACCGCATCACACGATTCATATTTCGGAACGTTACGAGGCGAACCTCGATGAGATCGAGCGGCTAAAATGCGTGCCGGCGGACCCGTCGTTTTATGTGCAGAATGCGTGCGTGACTGACCGCACACTCGCGCCGCGCGGGCAGAGCGCGCTCTACCTGCTTGCGCCAGTGCCGCATCAATCAGAGAAACTCGATTGGAGGCGCGAAGGTGCCGGGTTCCGCAAGCTCCTGCTCGCGCGTGCTGCTGCCGCGGGATTCGGTGATCTGGAGCCGCACATCCAATTCGAGCGGATGATCACGCCCGCGGACTGGGAACATAGCTACGCGCTGCATCGCGGGGCTACATTCAACCTCTCTCACTCGCTCGATCAAATGCTCCACCTGCGACCGCGGAATCGCTTCGAAGATCTCGACCGAGTGTATCTCGTCGGCGGCGGAACGCACCCCGGGAGCGGCTTGCCGGTTATTTTCGAGGGCGCCCGCATCACTGCGCGACTGCTCTGCAATGATCTCGGCATCACGTCGGCGTGGAGCAAATCTGCGAATACAGGTTTAAGCGCGGTCCGGACACCGGGTTTTCACCCTGCTGCTGCAATCCCGTCATGAACGCGCGACTCGGGGAACCATTGGAAGAGACATCGGAAACGGTTGCATTAAATTTCGCGCGTGCGCGACACGCACAGATTGCGTGGGCAGCAACGCCGCTTTCGAAACGACTCCAGCTCGTGCGCCGGGCCAGAGCTCTGATCGCCGATCGCGCGGCTGACTTGGCCGCCACGGCGTCCGCTCCCTCCGCGCGACCCGTCAGGGAGGCGCTCGCGTCGCAGGTTCTGCCGCTTGCCGATGCCTGCCTGTTCTTGGAGCAGAATGCCGGACGCATTCTCGCCCCGAAACGGCTGGGGAAGTGTGACCGGCCAATTTGGCTTGCGGGTTTGGAATCCGAAATTCGCCGCGAACCATGCGGCGTTGTCCTGATCATCGCGCCGGCCAATTACCCGCTGCTGCTGCCCGGCGTGCAAGCTTTACAGGGACTGGCCGCCGGGAACGGCGTCTTGCTGAAACCCGGCCGAGGAGGATCTCGGGCCGCCGCTGCGCTCGCTTGCATCTTGATCGAAGCCGGCTTCGACCCGCATCTCCTCGCACTGCTGCCGGAGTCCGAAGAAGCTGCGCGCGAAGCTTTGGGACTTCCAGTCGATAAAGTGATTTTCACCGGCTCCTTCGACGTTGGTGTGGAGGTCCTCGCGTCACTCGCACGCCGTGCCATTCCGTGCGTGACCGAGCTTTCCGGCTGCGACGCAGTTTTCATTCGAGAGGATGCGGACGTCGCGTTCTGTGTCGAGGCGCTGCGATTCGGCCTCCGCTTGAACGACAGCGCCACCTGCATCGCTCCGCGCCGGGTGTTTGTCGCGCGCCGGATCGCGGAGCGGTTCGAGGCGGCACTCTGCGATGGGCTGGCGGATGCCTCGAGCGTCGCTTCCGTTCCGACCGTTGTAAAACTTGCGCCTTTGCTGCGCGACGCAGTGGAGAATGGCGCGACGTTCCTCGTTGGGGGCCTCGATCACCGCGGCGGGTTGCGGCTGCCGTGCGTCCTCAACGACGCGCGCCCACACATGCAGATCATGCACGCCGAGTTCTTCGCTCCGGTGCTCTGCGTCACAATCGTGGATAGCGACGAGGAGGCCCTCGACCTCGCGCTCGACTGCCCCTACGCGCTCGGCGCTACAATCTTTTCCGCTGATCTCGCTGCCGCGCAAAAAATGGCAGAACGCGTGCGCGCCGGCTGTGTGGTGATCAATGACATGATCGTGCCGACCGCCGATCCGCGGATTCCGTTTGGCGGCCGTGGACGCAGCGGGTTCGGTGTCACGCGCGGCGCCGAGGGGCTACTTGAAATGACCAACGTCAAGGTCGTGCAGATCCGGCGCGGCCGTGCGCGCCCGCATTTCCAACCCGCGCACCCCGGCGACGAAACGCTCTTTACAAACTGGATCGTTGCGGCACATGCGCATGGTCTTGGCCGCCGGCTCGCCGCCGCGCTCCAAGTCGCGCGCGCCTTGCTCGCCCGCTCGCTTCATCTGTCGCCATGAAACAACTCCCTCTTGCCATCATCGGAGGCGGACTCGGCGGACTCGCGGCCGCCTGCACGCTCGCGGCGCGCGGCCGGCGGGTCATTCTTTTTGAAACGAATGATTGGCTCGGCGGGAAAGCCGCCGTGCTGGCGGAGCAGGGCTTTCGCTTCGACATGGGGCCGACCATTCTCACAATTCCGTCGGTGCTTCGACGCATCTTCGCGGAGGCTGGACGCACGCTCGAAAGCGCGCTCGATCTCATCCGGCTTGACCCGCAATGGCGCAGCTTTTTCGCCGATGGCACCACGCTTGATCTCGTCGAGAATACCGAGGCGATGTGCGCGAAGCTCGACGCGTTCTCGCCACGAACGCGCAGCAGCGTTGGCTACCGGCGCCTCATGGATCTCAGCGCGCGCCAGGATGCAATCAGCCGGCGCTGGTTCTTTAACAAGCCGATTGGCAGCTTGCGCGACATGTTCGATCTGCGCTCGACCTTCGAGCCCGGCACGCTGCGCGATGTGCTCGCGATGCGCATGGGCTCGACGGTCGCGAGCACCATGCGGGCGCACGCGCCGGATCCGCGCGTGGCGCAGATGCTGGATCACTTCGTGCAATATGTCGGCTCCGCGCCCGACCAGTCACCCGCGATTCTCTGCGGCATCGCACACATGCAGACCGACGAAGGCGTCTGGTATCCGCGCGGCGGAACAGGCGCCGTGCCTCGCGCGCTCGTCGCACTCGCGGAAGAGCTCGGCGTCGAAGTCCGCGCAGGCTGCGGTGTGCGACGTATCATCGCCGACGACGGTGTTGTCAGCGGCATTGAAACCGACACGGGCGAGACTGTGCGATGTGCGGCTGTCGTCTCGAACCGCGACACAGTTCGGACCCATCGCGAACTGCTCAGCGGAAAGCCAGCCCGCGCCTTTGCGCGACGACGCCGTTATGAGCCGGCATGCTCTGGGGTGGTGCTCTACCTGGGCTTGCGCAAAGCTTACGAGCATCTCTTGCATCACAACTTTGTTTTCAGTCGCGATCCGCACGCGGAGTTCAAATCGATCTACCGCCGCGGAGAACCGGCGTCCGATCCGACCTGCTACGTCTGTGCTCCTGCGCGCAGCGATAGCACGGTTGCGCCGGAAGCCGGAGAAGCGCTTTACGTTCTCGTTCACACGCCCTATCTGCGGCCGCATCACGATTGGAAGCAGATGTTCCCTGCGTATCGGCGCACCATTTTTCGCAAGCTCGCGGAATGCGCCGGCATGGAGGATCTCGAGACGCGGATTGTCGTCGAGCACGCGCTCACGCCGCAGGATATTCACGACCGCTATCAGGTGCTGAACGGTGCGATTTACGGGCTTGCGAGTCACGGCCGGTTTTTTGGAGCGTTCAAATCGAACAACCGCAGCCCGGATGTCCGCGGTCTTTATCTCGCAGGCGGTTCCGCTCATCCCGGTCCGGGTATGCCAATGGCGCTGATGAGTGGCTGGATCGCGGCCGATGCGCTGGACCAGGATTTAGGCGCCATTCCCGCGCAGTCGCAAACTGCGGCCTCGCGGGTCGAGCTAGCATCCGCGTGAAAGCGCAGACGAACACTTCCGGCCCGCCGAGAATCTCGCGGTGGTGGCTGCGCTTATTCACTGGCTATTCGCGGCGATATCTGGCGCGCCACTTTCACGCGGTGCGTCTTGCGCCAGGAAATTTGTGCTCGTTAGGCGAAACGCGCCCGCGTTCCACCAATGTAAGGGACGGTCGGCCGCTCGTGATATACCTGAACCACTCCTCCTGGTGGGATCCGCTCATTGCCATGCTGCTCGCAGACGGGTGTTTCCCGGGACGTC
>JACCTI010000201.1 GCA_013812515.1 Chthoniobacterales bacterium | reverse complement strand
GCAGCGGGGGTCTATGACCGCCGAATGGGGGGCTTTCGAGGCCATTCGCTTAACCCCACCCCGCGCAAAGAAAGGCGGTCGCAGACCGCATAGACCGCCGCTACAGCGGCAAAGAACGGCGGTCATAGACCGCCGCTACAGTCGTGCCGTTATTGGGCCGCGGCGTCGGATGAGGGAACCGCCGCGACCTCCGCCACCTGTGTTGCCGGCGAAATCGAAGCCGGTGAAAGGTTGGGCACAACTGCAGCCAGCGGTGCATCCACGATGCTGACGCGTGCCCCGGCACCGACGATTTCGTAGAGACGAATCACATCGTCCGAGCGCATCCGAATACAGCCGTAGCTGGACGGCACTCCGATGTTCCGTTCCTCCGGAGTTCCATGGATGTAGATCGTCCGAGCATAGGCGCGGGCATTCCGAGCTTCGCGTCCGCGCAGCCAGAGAATGCGCGTGACGATTGGATCTCGACCCGCTGAATCCGGCGCGACGATTTCTCCCGTGCGGCGGCGATCCTTGAAAACGGCGCCACTTGGCGCGCCGTCGCCGACTTTCTTCGCGACTTCCAACTCACCGAGCGGCGTGCAGTTGCTCCCCGGGAAATCACCCAAGCCAAACTTCGAAGTCGAAATGGGATAGGTGGTCACGAGCATGCCTTCATCGAGCAGCGCCAGCCTCTGTTCCGGCACGCTGATGACGACGTGGTGACGAGTGTCGGGCGTTGCGCAGGACCCACCAAAAAGCGCGACGAGCGACGCAAATGCGGCGCGGAAAACAGCGAAGAGGATGCGCTGCATCACCGCTTGAACCTGAAGAAGCCTTCAGCAGTTGCCGTAGTCGCACCTGCGACCTCTTCCAGCGTCACGCTGCGGGCATTCGCGATCGCTTCTGCAACTAAACGCGTATGTGCCGGCTCGGAACGCTTTCCGCGAAACGGCGCCGGCGCCAGATAAGGGCAGTCGGTTTCCACCATGAATTTGTTCAGCGGCAGATTCGCGGAGACTTCGCGGACAGCCGTTCCGTTCTTGAAGGTCACTATGCCCGTGAACGACACGAGATGGTCCATCGCGAGAACTTCATCGGCCTGAATCATCGATGCACCGAAGCAATGAAAGACGCCGCGCAGTTTTCCTTCGTAGGGCCTTAGAACCTCGAGCGTGTCACTCCACGCGTCGCGCTGGTGAATGACCACATTCAATCCGAGCTCAACCGCCAGATCGAGCTGCTGCTCAAACAGAATCGCCTGCTTCGCTTGGTGAGCCCCGTCCTCGAGCCCGGCCTCGATTTCCTCCTCCGTCTCGCCTTGCAGGGCCCGGCCGAAAACCTGCACATGTTTTTCCTGCGCTGCCTCCCTGCTCGGCAGCCGGTGATAATCCAGACCGGTCTCACCGATGGCGACCACACGCGAGCTCTGGGCCAGTTCGCGCAGAGGCTGCATCACATCTTCTGGCGCTTCCTCTGCCGCCGAGGGGTGAACGCCGATAGCCGCGTAGATGTTGGCGTGTTGCTCTGCCAGCTCGACTGCGCGCCGGCTGCTCTCGATCGAAGTGCCGATCGTAATGATCCGGGTCACGCCGGCTTCCGTCGCCCGTTCTAAAACTTCGTCAAAGTCGGGACTGAACTCCGGATAATCCAGGTGCGCGTGCGTTTCGATCAGCATTGCGAACTGTAGCGCACCGTTGGTTGAATGCGCCAGCTTCTACACCCGGCGCATTGTGCGCGCTGTGATCAGCGCATTGCGTCCAGTTTCGGGAAGAAAACTGAAAGGCTTAGGTCGCGCAGGTTTACTAAGAGCACGCCGAGCAATGCGAAACCGCGCAAGCATCCAGCAGAACGATTCGCTCCTCGCCAGCGATTGCAGCCTTCGGCGAAGAGCGAGGAGATGTGGCCCCGCTCGCGCCCGACTCCTTCACGATTCTGTGAGGGAACTCGCGATCGTGAGGCCAGCTTTCACCAGAACCGTGTTCGAAGCGGCGTTCACGTCTTCTCCACTAACTCACCGCGCGTTTACCGCGCGTCCACTGCTTTCGGTCGAGGTGCCGATCGTGAGGATGCACGTGATCAGTATCCGCCGCGCGTTCTAAAACTTTGGGAGAGCCGGGAACGAAATCGGAATAACTCCAGGTGCCGCATGGGTTTCGATCAGCATGGCTCGATGTTACCACTCAATAACCGAGCTCGCCCACGTGAGACCGCCGCCGAAGACGACCATCAAAATGTAGTCACCTTCTTTCAGGCGCCCGCTGCGGTTCGCTTCATCGAGCGCGATCGCCACGGCCGCGGCGGAAGTATTGCCGTAGCGATCCAGATTCACAAAAAAGCGATCCATCGGGATTTTCATGCGATCTGCGATCGCTTCAATGATGCGGATGTTGGCCTGATGCGGAATGACGCACGCGATGTCGTTGATCGTCAGTCCTGCTTTGTCGAGCGCCTTCTTTGAGGCATCGAGCATCGAAATCA
>JACCTI010000344.1 GCA_013812515.1 Chthoniobacterales bacterium | reverse complement strand
AAACCTTCACTCGACTGGCTTCTCATCTTCGTCCCCATCGCGGTGGTCCTGCGTTTTTGGCCCGGAGGAGCAAATCCCACCGCGCTTTTTGTTTGCTCCGCTCTCGGCATTGTTCCGGTAGCGGGCTGGATCGGGCGTGCGACCGAAGCACTGGCGGCGCGCGTTGGCGAAGGTCTCGGTGGATTGCTGAACGCGACATTCGGGAACGCGGCGGAGCTGATCATCGCCGGGATCGCTCTCTCGAAAGGCCTGACCGGTGTCGTGAAAGCCTCCATTACCGGTTCGATCATCGGCAATATTCTCCTTGTGCTCGGCCTCTCGATTCTGGCTGGCGGCACGAAGTACAGCGAGCAACGCTTTAACCGGACCGGCGCGCGCACTTCCACCATTTCGCTCTCGCTCGCCGCCATTGCGCTGATCATTCCAACGGTTTTCCATCTCGCAGCGAATGCGAGTCCCGGCGGTTGGACTCCATCGATGGAGCAACGGCTTTCTTTGGCCATCGCGGTGCTGTTGTTCCTGACTTACTTCTGCGTGCTCTGGTTCTCACTCCGCACGCACAAACATTATTTTCAGAGCGCTGAAGGTGCGTTGGAAGAAAAGGGCGAGCATTGGTCACGCGGCAAGGCGATCGTCATTCTCCTTATTGCCACCGCGTTCGTCGCGCTCCTCTCAGAATTTCTCGTCGGCACGATCGAAAGCGTGCGCACCTCGATCGGCATCACCGAGGTCTTCGTTGGGGTGATCGTGGTAGCGATTGTCGGCAACGCGGCGGAACACTCGACCGCGATCATCATGGCCGTTAAGAATAAGATGGACCTGAGCGTCGGAATCGCGATCGGCTCAAGTTTACAAATCGCGCTCTTTGTCGCGCCAGTCCTTGTCTTCCTTTCCTATGCGCTCGGCCGCCCGATGGATCTGGAGTTTTCGCTCCCCGAAATCTTCGCCGTCGTAGCTTCGATTTACATCCTGTTCCAGATCAGCGGAGATGGAGAGACGAACTGGATTGAAGGCATTCAGCTGCTTTCGCTGTACCTCATCCTGGGCGTGCTCTTTTTCTATTTGCCGGACGCGCACCACGCTGCACCTCGTTAGGTTCTTCGGCCAGCCTCGTTGGACGGCATTTAATTTCCAGCGCGGCATGCAGGCTGTAACGACCACTTACCTGGAGATGACTTCGCCGGCGGATTTAAAGCCGCGACATTCGACGGACGATCATTTCGCCGTGCGCGAGGCGACGGTCCGGCAATGGCAGGTGAATCGCTTTCTCTACCTCTACATCGGCGACTCGTGGGGCTGGACCGACAAGCGCTCCTGGTCGGACGAACGCTGGCAAAATTATGCCGGCTCTCCGGCGCTCCGAACATTTCTCGCCTTTCACGGTGGCGCGATCGCGGGCTACTATGAGTTGCACAAAAATGCAGGTGAGGTGGAGATCGCGTATTTCGGGCTTGCGTCGGAGTTCATCGGACGCGCGCTCGGTGGTCCGCTTCTCACGAACGCGCTTGAACAAGCCTGGGTGTGGAATGCCGGACGTGTCTGGGTCCATACCTGCTCTCTCGATCATCCCGCGGCGCTCCGGAACTATGAGGCGCGCGGGATGAAGATCTACGCGACGAGCAACGAGAATCGGCCGGCACCGGCAATCATCTAGAGCCCCAAGGTTTAGCCGGAGGCGTTGACCCCGGCTGCGTCATGGTTTCGGCGCCCCCCGGCTACAAAGCGCCGGGAGCTTTCTGAGCCACATGTGCTGGCGGCGGCTTACTCCGCGGTAGCCGTCGTCATGCGCTCAGATCGGCTCTGCCGGAGTGTGTGGATGCTGAAGCAGATCACGGCGATGCAAATGCAGGCGTCGGCGACGTTGAAAGCAGGCCAGGGATTCGCGAACGGCACGTGCAAATCGAAGAGGAGAAAATCAATCACGTGACCGTGCAGCAAGCGGTCCGTCAGATTGCCGCATACGCCCGCGAGGAGCAACGCGAGTGAAACATCGCGCCAGGGATCGCTGGAATGCCGGCGGAGCAAGAGCGTGAGCACGAAGATCAGCGCCGCACAGGAAAGCGCGATAAAGAAGAGGTTGTTGTTCTTAAATGAACCGAAGGCGGCTCCGGTATTCGTGACGAAGACGAGCGCAAAGAAGTCGGGCACGAGGATGCGCGGTTCCTCCGGCAGGATGTGGTGCAGGGCCAGCCACTTCGTTGCCTGGTCGAGCGCGTAAAGCGGAACCGAGAGCAGGAGGAGGAATCTCATCGGTTCAACGCAACGGAGTGCCGCACGACCTCTTCGCAACGATCGCAGAGCTCCGGGTGCTCAACGCTCTGGCCGACGGTTGGACGATGGCGCCAGCAGCGGACGCATTTCTGATGCGCCGTCCCCGAGATGGAAGCGGATGTCTCCTCCGCCTGTTCCAGCGTGAGGTCGCTCAGAATAAAAAATTCCTCAATCTCGGCCTTCGGCATTTCGCGAATGGACGCGGTGTCGCCACGCAAGATGACGGCTGCTTCGAGCGCATTTCCGATCAGCTTCTCCTGCCGCGCCTGCTCGACGGCCTGGCCAATAACGCCGCGAAGCTTCAGGAGTTGATTGACGGCGTGCTCGGCCCCCGCATCACGCAGAGACTCGTTAGGTAAAGGGAACTGTTGGAGATGCACGGAGCCACCCCGCCCGAGATAACCCCACGCTTCTTCGGCGGTAAAGGCGAGAATCGGCGCGAGGAGCTTCGTTAATGCTTCGAAGATTTCCTGCATGGCCGCTTGCGTCGCGCGACGCCGCGGCGAATCCGGCGCATCGCAGTACATCCGGTCCTTTGTGATATCGACGTAGAGGCTGCTGAGATCGACGGCGCAGAATTCGTTCAGCGTGTGGTAGACCTTGTGAAATTCGTAGGCGGCATAGGCCTCAAGGCAATCCGCGATCACCTGCTGGAGTCGATGCAGGATCCAACGATCAACCAGGGTAACCTTCCCATTCCTGTTTTCCTGCTTTCCTGATTCAGAATCCGAAAGATTCCCCAACAGAATCCGCAGCGTATTCCTGATCCGCCGGTACGTGTCCCCGAGCCGCGTGAACAATTCTTCCGAAAACGGGACGTCGTCGGTGTAGTTCACGCTGCTCACCCAGAGGCGCACGATGTCAGCGCCGTATTTGCCAACGAAGTGACCCGCGTCCATCGGCTTGCTGTAGCTGCTCGACTTCGAAATCTTTTTTCCGTCGACGTCAACCACGAACCCATGCGTAACGCACGCCTTGTATGGCGCACGGTCGTGCAGCGCCACGCTCGTCAGGAGCGATGACTGGAACCAGCCGCGGTGCTGGTCCGTCGCTTCGAGATACATGTCGGCGGGATCCCGCAGCTCCGGATGCGTGGCGAGCACCGCTTGATGGCTGACGCCGGAATCGATCCAAACGTCGATCGTGTCATTGCGGTGACGCGTCCCTGCAGGCAAGCCGAGCTCGCGAGAGAGCGCTTTGTCGTCGAGCTCAAACCAGATGTTCGATCCGCGCTGCGCGATGATGTCCGCCAGTTTGCGAATCCAACTCGCATTGAGGATTGCCGCGCCTTCCGCGGAGTAGAACACCGGCAGCGGCACACCCCAGCTGCGTTGCCGCGAGATGACCCAGTCAGGCCGCGATTCCACCGTGCCGGCAATGCGGTTCTCGCCCCAGGGCGGAAGCCATTGCACATCCTGGATGGCGCGGAGCGCTTTGGGGCGCAGCTCATCGATCCGGATGAAGAACTGCTCGACGGCGCGGAATATGATCGGCGTCTTCGAGCGCCAGCAATACGGATAGGAATGCCGGTACACTTCCTCCGCGACGAGCATGCGACGATCGCGCAGGAGCGCGACGATCTCCGCATTCGCATCAAAAACGTACTTGCCGGTGAGCTGCGGCAGTCCGGCTTCTTCCGTGTAGCGGCCGAGATCGTCCACCGGCGAAAGAGTCGGAAGACCATGGCGCTGGCCTAACGAGTAATCATCCTCGCCGTGCCCCGGAGCGACGTGCACTAGCCCTGTGCCGGTGTCCATCGTGACGAAATCCGCTGTGAGCACGATCGCCGTGCGAGGGAGGAAAGGATGTTGAACCCCAAAACCCTCGAGCTTTGCTCCGGGGAAGGTTTGAATTGGTTCACCGATTGGTTTGAACCCAGTGGCCACGCAAAACTTATCAATCAGCGATGCCGCCAGCACGAGTGTTTCAGAATGGGGGAGGGGCCTTGGCGCCCCGACTTCTTCGGCGACGGCTCGCTGTTGGGGCGCTGAGGCCCCTCCCACATTGAACTCTTGCACGACGTAGAGCTCCTTTGGATGGAGTGCGATGGCGAGGTTCGCCGGCAATGTCCAGGGCGTCGTCGTCCAGATGACGATGCTTGCCTTCCCCTTCAGTTCGCCGGTGACAATCGGGAACTTCACGTAAGCGGCCGTGTCTTCGCGATCGTGATATTCGACCTCCGCGACCGCCAGCGCAGTCTGCGCTCCCGTGCTCCAGAAGACCGGCTTCTTCGATTCGTAGACGAGCCCCTTCTCCACGAAAACGGCGAAAGCGCGCAGGATTTCCGCTTCATACGCCGGACTCATTGTGAGATATGGATTTCGCCAATCGCCGAAGACGCCGAGCCGTTTGAATTGTTCCCGCTGGATGTCGACGAACTTGTGCGCGAACTCCTCCGAGCGTTTCCGCACTTCGACTGGGGAAAGGCCGCGCGTCTCTTTCACCACCTTGTATTCGATCGGCAATCCGTGGCAATCCCAGCCCGGCACATACGGGGCGCGAAAACCGGCCATGGTTTTCGATTTCACCACCAGATCCTTCAGGATCTTGTTCAGCGCCGTGCCCATGTGCACATCGCCATTCGCAAACGGCGGCCCGTCATGGAGCACGAACAACTCCGCTCCGGCGCGCGCCTTTTGGATTTGCTCGTAGAGCCGCGTCTCTTCCCATGACTCCAGGATTTCCGGCTCCCGACTCGTTAGGCTAGCCTTCATCGGGAAAGCCGTCTTCGGGAGATTCAGCGTCTCTTTGTAATTGGCGGCCATCGCGAAGCGGCGACGCTACCATTGAAAAGACGCAGCCGAAAGTGCGCCGGGATTTGGCGCAGAAGCATCGGAGCGGGCACCCATCGTGGACGCGGCTCGGGCCGCAATCCTCTCAGAGTCGCCGACCGGGATGACGACCGCTCACTCCGTCCGCAGGGCAGTCATGGGACTGACGCGTGTGGCTCTCCTTGCGGGAATGAAGCAGGCGAGCAGCGCGGCGAACGCGAGCAGCGTGGACGAAAGAACGAGCGCAATTGGATCGGCCGGGCTGACTTGATAGAGCATCTGCGCTAGGACCCGTCCGGCGCCTAACGAGAGCAACGAACCGACGCCGACGGCGAAAGCCGTCTGGAGCGCGCCTTGTTTCATGATGAGCTTGAAGACATCGCTCGGGTGCGCGCCGAGCGCCATGCGAATGCCGATCTCACGCGTGCGCCGCGCAACAGAGTACGCTTTCACCCCATAGACTCCGACGACCGCGAGCAGCAATGCGATGCCCCCGAAGACTCCGAACATGACCGCGCCGAGCCGCACCGCCCAGAGGCCAACGTTCTTCTCGATGTAATCGCTGAAGAGTGAGATGCGCAGGACCGGCAGGTCGGCGTCCACGTTGCGCAATGTCTGGCGCAGCGTAGCAATCATCGCGGCGACCGCCAGGCGCTGCGTGGAGGAGGTGCGGACGTGCAGGTAAACCGCGCCATTGTATGCCTGCGCCAGCGGAACGAAGAGCCGCTTCGGAATGCTGCTGTCGAGCACCTCGTGCCGATGCTGGCTTACGATCCCGACGATCTCCATCTCGCCCGAGGACCCGTCCGTGGGCGCGTTCGTACCTTTGATGCGCTGGCCCAGCGCCTCGCTTCCCGGGAAGAGCTTCTTTGCCATCGTTTCATCCACGATCGCAACCTTCGGCGTGTCTTTGTTTTCCGCTTCGGCTTGTGTGAAATCGCGCCCGCGCAACAAGCGCACCCCGATCGTCTCGAAGTATCCCGGAGTGATCGAGGCGTAGAGAGCGTTCTGGCCCTGACTCGGCGCGTTCGGATCGGCGTTCGCGGCGAGCGCGTCGCTTGCCGGCATCACGCGTTTGGCATTCGTGAGATTGCCCATCGGAACCATCGTGGAGAGCGCGGCGCCACGGACGCCGGGCAGCTCACGCGCACGTTGCACTGCGGCGAACATCCAACGCTTGGCGACGGCCTGGTCTGTATTACCCAACGTGAAATCCATCTCCGCAACGACCCCGTCGCGCGGTTCGAATCCGAGATCGACGCCGCCGGCTTTCATTGCGCCGCGGAAGAAAAGTCCACCGCTGAAGAGCAGCATGAGCGAGAGAGCGATCTGCGCCATGACAAGCAGATGACGCGGGGAAAAGAAGCGGTTCAAGCGTCCCACGTGTGCCGGTTCACCCACTTGCTGTTTCAGGTCGTTCACGAGATCAGCCCTGGTCGCTTTCAACGCCGGGCCGAGGCTGAAGAGAAGCGTAGCGCCAAGGCAGAAGAGGAACGTCCCCCCGAGCACGACCGCGTCCGGCTTCAGCGGCACCACGATGGAGAAGCTCATCGAGCCGAAGAGCGAACCGAGCGAGGAGAGCAGGAGCTTGTTGCTCCATAGACTAACGAGTAGTCCGAGCGCGCCACCGAGCAGCGCGAGCAGGAGACCTTCGCAGAGAAGCTGCCGGACGATCAGCCAGCGGGAGGATCCGAGCGCAAGCCGGATCGCCATTTCTTTCGCGCGGGCTGTGCCGCGGGCGAGCAACATGTTCGCGAGATTCAAGCTCGCGATGAGCAAGACCGCGCCGGCCATCGCCATCATTAATCCACCCATTAGACCGATGGGTCCGTCCTCGGATGGCGTGGTGCTGATGCTGAAACGCGAAGGCGTTTGCACCTGTAGTTCGCGCGGCGCGCCGGAATCTGGCGGCTGAATCGCGTTAATACGTTGCGCGAGCACCGGCAGGCGCGATTTCACACTCTCGACGGTCAAGCCGGAGCCGAGGCGCGCGACGACATTGAGCGTGTAGTTTTTTGGCATGGCCAAATCCGTCAGGCCGGTGTCGTCGCTGAAGGCCGAACCCAGCTGTGTATACATCCCGAAGGGCAGCCAGACGTCCGGCGCGAGTAACGCGCTGATGCCGCTGAAACCTTCCGGCGTGATGCCGATCACCGTGTACGGCTTCCCATTCACATACAGCGTGCTGCCGACGAAATCCGGTTTGCCGCCCATGCGTTTCCAATAGGTGTAGCTCGCGACGACTACCGGAATGTTCGCGTTCGGCCGTGACTCCTCGGCATTGTAAAAACGGCCCGCGAACGGTTTCACGCCCATCATGCTGAAGAAGTTCTCGGAGGTGAGGAACGCGAAGCTCCTGCGCATCCCTTCCTGCCGCCCGAGCCCCGCGAGCGCGAACTGGACCGCCGCGACGTCGGCGAAGACGTCGGTGCTCTCGCGCAA
>JACCTI010000117.1 GCA_013812515.1 Chthoniobacterales bacterium | reverse complement strand
AGTCCGTTGAACGCAGCTCATAGCCTTTGCCGTCAAGCGCGAGGAAGTTTTCTCCCTCCTTAGCAAGCCGAACGTTGATACCGCCGTGGAGTTTGTCCGCGTCGAATGCGTGCAATGGCTGACCGAGCTCGAGCATCACGAAATTCGTAATGTCGACGATGCTGTTGATGGAGCGCAGCCCCGTGGCTTCCAGTTTCACGCGCAACCAGTCCGGACTCCGCCCGACTGTGATGTTCTCGATGCGGCGTGCGGAATAAAACGGACATTCACCCGACGCGCTGATCCGCACGTTGCCATCAACGTGTGTTGTCGGCTCCGACAACTCCGGCAGGCGCGCCTGTTTGCCGGTCAAGGCCGCGATCTCGCGTGCGAGACCGACGTAGCTCAGGAGATCGCTGCGGTTCGGCGTGGTCTCGAGATCAAGAACTGTGTCGGGCGGGAAAAGCGAACCGATGGACGCGCCGACCCGCGCCTCCGGCGAAAGGATAAGCAAACCGTCGCTCTCTTCCGACAGCTTGAGTTCGCTCGGGCTACAGAGCATGCCCTGGGATTCCACCCCGCGCAGCTTGCTCACTTTGATTGTCAGACCGTTGGGCAAGAATGCCCCCGGCAACGCGACGGGAACTTTGTCACCGACTCTGTAGTTTTTCGCGCCGCAAACAATCTGGCGGTGACGACTGGTTCCATCATCGACATCGCAGACGCTAAGGCGCTCTGCGTTCGGATGGTGCGCAGAGGCGTTGATTTGCGCGACGACAACATTCTCGAGCTCGAGTCCGCGCTGCTCGATACCTTCGACTTCAAGGCCGCCGAAAGTGAGGAGGTCAGCGAGCTCGTCAGTCCTCGCAGGAAGCTCGACGAACTCGCGCAGCCAATTGACGGAGAATTTCATCGCTGAGCACAGGCCTCTCGCCTGTGCGGCTGGCGGACGTCCTGCCTGCCGGTTTGCTGAAGGTGCGCAGAATGTGCAGGCGAGACGCCCGCACTCCGACTCTTTCTAGACCGCATCTTCACGCGAATTGCCTCAGGAAACGGAGATCATTCTGCGCGAACAAACGAATGTCCGGGATATCGAAAAGGATCATGGCGAGCCGGTCCATGCCGACTCCGAACGCGAAGCCGCTGTATTTCTCGGGGTCGTAGGCATCATCGCCGCGTGCGCCATTCACTTCTTCGAACACGGCTGGATGCACCATGCCGCAGCCGCAAAGTTCGAGCCATTTTTCTCCGCCCTTCAACGCGCGCGATTTCACGTCGACCTCAAAACTCGGCTCCGTGAAAGGGAAGAAGTGCGGGCGAAAACGAATTTCCGTCTGCGCTCCGAGCAACTCACGGAAGAAGAATTCCAGCGTTCCCTTCAGATCACCGACGCTGACCTCTTGATCGACATACAGTCCCTCGATTTGATGGAATTGCGCACTGTGCGTTGCATCCACCTCATCGCGACGATAAGCCGCCCCCGGCGCGATCACCCGGATCGGCGGCGGCGCGGATTGCATTGTGCGGATCTGCACGGTCGAAGTGTGCGTGCGGAGCAAGCGTCCATCCGGCAGATAAAATGTGTCCTGCTCGTTGCGCGCTGGATGATCCGGCGCGGTGTTGAGCGCATCGAAGCAATACCATTCCGTCTCAATGTCCGGACCTTCCGCGAGCGCGAAGCCCATCCGTCGAAAGATCGCGATCGTGCGATCCAGTATCTGGGTAAGGGGATGCAGCGCGCCGATCTCCGCGGGCGTGCCGGGCAAGGAGACGTCGATGTTCGCGAGCGAAGCCGTTTCGCCTCGACTGCGGAAGGCTGCCGCGGCAGATTCGATCGCTAAAGTCACGGCGCTCCGCGCCTCATTCAGCAGTTTCCCAATGACGGGACGCTCTTCGTTACTGAGCGTGCGCATTCGCTCGCCCCACGCGGAGATACTACCGCTCTTGCCCAGATAGCCGACGCGGAGCGTTTCCAGTGCATGCTCGTCTGTGGCGGCCACGATTTCCGCGACGGCTGACGTTCTGAGATCTTCCAGCGG
>JACCTI010000103.1 GCA_013812515.1 Chthoniobacterales bacterium | reverse complement strand
AAGATAAAGTTACGATCCGCTTCGGACACTTCCCCAACATCACGCACGCGCAGGGCGTCATCGCGCACGCGTTGACGCGTCAGGGGAAAGGCTGGTTCGAGCAACGTCTCGGCCCGAACGCGGAGATTCAGTGGTTCACTTATAACGCTGGGCCGTCCGCGATGGAGGCAGTGTTCGCTGGCTCGCTCGACGTGACCTACGTCGGCCCGAACCCGGCCTTGAACGCCTACTTCAAATCGAATGGTGAAGAAATCCGCGTGATCTCCGGCGCGGCAAACGCGGGCGCGGCCCTGGTAGTCAAAGATGATTCGCCGATTAAGAGTCCGGCTGATTTTCGCGGGAAGAAAATCGCCACACCGCAGTTGGGGAACACGCAAGACGTTGCTTGCCGGGCGTGGCTGAAAGCGAACGGCTTCAAGGTCACGCTAACCGGCGGAGATGTGACCGTTCTGCCGACGAACAACCCCGACCAGCTCGGTCTGTTCCAAAGCGGAGGTGTGGATGCCGTCTGGACGGTGGAACCCTGGGTCACGCGGCTCGAACGGGATGCGAAAGCCCGAGTCTTCCTCGATGACAAAGAGACCATCACTACGTGGCTCGTCTCGAGCGTGAAGTTCCTCAAAGACCGGCGAGAACTGGCGAAGAAAATCGCCTCCGCCAACGTTGAGCTCACGAAATGGATTCAGGAAAACGAAGCAGAAGCGCAGAAGCTCCTGATCGCGGAACTGAAAGAGGAAACAAAAGCCGACTTCGCACCGGACGCGGTCTCCCAGGCGTGGAAACGGATTCAATTCACCACAGATGTCCCGCCCGATTACATCAAGAAATCGGTGCAAGATGCAAAAGATGCGGGCTTCCTAAAAGGCGCCAGTGAAACTTCCAAGCTGGTCGAATCACTCTGATGACCCGACCGCACGATTATTCCACGGCCAAAGAAGAGCTTCAGCCCATCGCGCCCTCGAAGCTCGTGATCGAGAACGTCTCGAAGAGTTTCCGCGCGTCGTCCGGCACTGTCCTGGCGCTTGATCGTGTCAGCTTGAACGTGGCGGAGGGCGAATTCGTCTGCCTTGTGGGCGCGAGTGGCTGCGGAAAATCAACGCTGCTAAGCATCATCGCCGGTCTCGAGAAACCAGACAGCGGCACTGTCTTCGCCGATGGAAAGCGCGTGAGCGGTCCTGGCCGAGAGAGGCTGGTAATGTTTCAGGAGCCGGCGCTGTTCCCGTGGCTGAATGTGCTGAGCAACGTTCTGTTCGGTCTCAATCTAAAACATAATCTCTCCAGAAAAGATCGGCTGGACGTGGCGCGATATTATCTGGAGCTGGTCGGCCTGACTCGTTTTGAGCGGGCGAACACCCACGAGCTCTCCGGCGGGATGAAACAACGCGTCGCCCTTGCGCGTGCCCTCGCGCCGAACCCGCGCGTGTTGCTCATGGATGAACCGTTCGCGGCGCTCGATGCGCTCACGCGTGATCAGCTTTACGGCGATCTCCAGAAAATCTGGCAGGCGCGCCGCAAGACCATCGTCTTCGTGACGCACAACGTGCGCGAGGCGGCCTGTCTCGGCGACCGCGTCTTGCTTTTTTCTCCGCACCCCGGGCGCATCCAGGAAGAGTTCGTGATCGATCTGCCCCGGCCACGGGACATCAATCGCATCGATCTGGCTGAATATGCCAACCGGATTAGCACCGCGCTGAAAGACATCGGCCGGACGGAACGCAAACCAGCTCTCGTATGAAACGTTTCATCCTCGCCGCGCTTTTCTTTGGCTTAATGCTCCTGGCTTGGGAGTGGGCGTATCGCGCGAAATTGTGGTCGCCTGTTTTACTGCCCGCGCCGGGCCAGGTCGCCGTTTATTTGAAAGAGGCTGCCGCTGACGGGACATTGGCGCATGCGACGATCATCACGATGCGCCGGCTGCTGGTCGGTTACCTAGTCGGGCTGATCGGTGGCTTGCCACTGGGGCTGCTCACCGCGCGCTGGAATGTGGCCCGCGACACGATCGGGACCATGGCGCTCGGCCTGCAAACGCTTCCGAGCGTCTGCTGGGTGCCGCTCGCGTTGCTCTGGTTCGGCCAAAGTGAAGCCGCGATGCTTTTTGTCGTTGTGATGGGAACGCTCTGGTCAGTGGTGATCGCAACGGAAACCGGAGTTCGCAACGTGCCGCCGATCTATCGCCGCGCCGCGATGACGATGGGCTCGAAAGGATTGCACATGTGGCTGAAGGTCGTCCTGCCCGCGTCGCTCCCCTTCATTGTCAGCGGCATGAAACAAGGCTGGGCTTTCGCCTGGCGTTCACTCATGGCGGCGGAGATTTTCGTTACAATTCTGACGGGGTTCGGACTGGGGCAGCTACTCCACTATGGGCGCGAGCTCAGCGCGATGGAGCAAGTCATCGGCATTATGCTCATCATCGTGGTGATCGGTTTGCTCGTGGATAAGATCTTCTTTTCCCCAGTGGAGACATTCCTCCATCGCCGTTGGGGGACAAGCAACGCATGAGACTGCGAGAGAAAAAGGGTGCGATCACCGCGCGCCGCGATGTCACCATCGTGAATGAACTCGGGCTGCACGCGCGCCCCGCGGCGCAGTTTGTTGCGCACGCTAATTCCTTCCACTGCGAAATTTGGCTGATTAAAGATGGGCGGCGTTTCTTCGGGACCAGCATGGTCGATGTTTTGCGGGCCAATCTTGAATGCGGCGCAACGTTCACGCTCGAAGCGAATGGTAGCGACGCTGAATGCGCGATTGATCATCTGGAGAACGTCGTCGCCGAGCTGAACGACGACGACATGTAGTCCGGCCTGCGCCGTCTGTCTTCGGTTCTGTCGATCGGCACGCCCGAGTCGGCTCAGTGCGGGCCTCCGTCTCACCGGCAAAGGGCACGAAGGCAAAGAAGCGAAGACGCAGCTGGTGGTGAAATAGTCGCGAAGCGTTGTCGCCTCACTTCGGCGCGAGGGATTGGACGATCTGCTCGAAGCGCGGGTCGCCGCGAAGCGGATCCCAGTCAGGGTGGAGACGAAGATTGCCGTAGCTGAGATAACTGGGGTGCCTGGTCACGGTTTCGAGCTGCTGGATGGCGAGGTCCGTTTCCCCTGTCCAGGCGTAAATGATGGCCAGAGATTCCGCCAGAAGCACGCCGTCCACCGCGTCTCTGCTTATGGGCAGCAACTCGACCGCCCGACGGCCGAGCCGGATCGCCTCCGCTTTGTTTCCGACCGCCGCTTCGGCCATTGCGAGCGCGCAGACGGCCCCGCCGTATTCCGGTTGGTCGATTGCAAGTTTTTCGGCCTCGGCACGCGCCCTGTGAAATGCTGCTTGCGCGGCTATCTCATCTCCGCCCAAACGAGCAACAATTCCCTCGCACCAACTATCTGGAAAGGGCACCGCTTCTCCGCGGCATCCATCGGGCCCGAGAAGAGCGAGCGCTTTGACGGCATTCGTGTGATCGCGTTCATAAAAGGACAAATAGAACCAGTAAGGAGCGATCGCGGCGGCCAGACTGGGATTAGCGGCCTGGATTCCTTCGAGCGTCGCATGCAGCGGCTTTAGGTCGGCCCGCGATTCGAGCTCGACGGTCGCTCGCTTCGCGCGGAGGACAGGGTCATTCGGTGCGAGGCTGAGCGCGCGATCGAGCATCGCGGCCATCTCCGGATAACGATGCAAGCTGGAGTAGGCCCGTGAAAGCTGCTCGAGAATCTGCGAGTTCCGCGGATCTAACTCGACCGCGCGCCGAAGATTTGCCACAGATTCCGACCAGCGGCCTTCGCGCCGGTCGATATAGCCGGTGAGAAGCGGAGGCACTGGATCATTCGGTAATGCGCTCCGCGCGATTTCCAGTTCCTTGCGCGCGCGATTGTAATCGAGGTAACCCCAATAGACGTGCTTCGCGAGAGCGAGGTGCGCTTCTCCCGAATCGGGCCGGAGGCGCTGCAAGGCTTCGATCGCCGATGCCGCCAAGG
Source organism: Chthoniobacterales bacterium (assembly GCA_013812515.1). GTDB lineage: Bacteria > Verrucomicrobiota > Verrucomicrobiia > Chthoniobacterales > UBA10450 > JACCTI01. The sequence continues at coordinate 465 of JACCTI010000103.1, read as the reverse complement.
CCAGCTGATCGGGGCTGCGCCCATAGCGCAGGAAAATCTGATCGTGCGCATGGGCCATCCGGTAATAGGCGAGGAAAAACTGAGGGTCGCGCCCGATCGCTTGCGTGAGCAGGTTGACAGCTTCTTCCAGATCTTCTTTTCCGCGGGGGCTGTCCGAAGCGTTATCGATCAGCCATTTTCCGCGCGCATAGAGATCGTAGGCTACCAGGTCCTTCGTTGGGCGATCTTCCATCGCCGCTTTTTCCTTCGCGGAAAGCCGGGCCTCGAGCTGCGCAACGATCTGTCCGGCGATTTCACTCTGCATCGCGAACACATCGGCCAGCTCTCGATCGTAGCGGTTGGCCCAGACATGAGCGTCGGTCCGGGCATCGATCAACTGCGCGTGAACGCGGACGCGATTTCCTACTCGTTGCACGTTCCCTTCGAGCACGTGGGAGACACCGAGCGTTTGCGCGATCTGGCGCA
>JACCTI010000062.1 GCA_013812515.1 Chthoniobacterales bacterium | reverse complement strand
CAGCCGAAAACAAAACCGGCATCCCTTTCGAGATGCCGGCTAGACGCTGATATGTAGGCGCACAGAGGCGCAACAAGAGAACGCGTTGCGTTTCTGGCCGGATGCCTTGCGCTGCGGTGGTCACCGTCCAGCCGCCGCGCCCATCGGCCGCTCCGCCGCTCCGATTCGTCGAGACTCCTGCGAAAGCCGAACTACCACGCGCGGTTGTAGCTGAGCCGAGCGGCAACGTCGCGACGCCTTCACGTCTCCTGACGCTGCTCTCCGCGCTGCAATCAGGCGTGCAACGCCTTAGGACGTGTGCACCTCCGGGGACGAAGCCCTGCAGCATCGGACCTTTTCAGTTGATCAAGTCTCTTCCTGTCGTGATAATTTCGGTCGCCGTTTAGCAGATGAGGCTCAGCGCCGGTGCGCTCGGGTGAAATCCCTCCGCAGAAATGCAGTGAGGTTCAGTCGTCAGGCTATGCGGCTGAAGCAAGCAACGGGGGTATAGCTCCGATGAACAGGCTGCGTACTTTGGGTTCAGTAGAGAAAAAGCAATTCGATTCGGAAGCAGGCCAAAGGCATTCACCGCACGTGCCCTAACCGCGCCGTTTACCATCCAAACTAGGTGGCGCCCGGTGTTCGGACCGAGGCGCTACTACGCATTGGTTTATACGGCAGATGGCAGGGACTTGGCCGAGTTGCTCGTCCGGAATGGTCTGGCGCGGATCTACGGCACGCGGACACCGACACCGGACGGGCGCGACTCTCGTGCGTACCGTCGGCGTCTCAAGGAGCTCGAAGCGCAAGCCAAACGGCAGCAGGTTGGCGCGTGGAAGCACTGAGACCGCTTACTCCGTCAGTAGCCTTGACCGTATCCGAGGATCGTTATGCTGTTGCCTTGTAAACGGATGTCCACAGTGGTGCTATTGTTCGTTTCAATAGATTCAGTGAACCATCTGTTGTAATCAGCAATTGCCCGAAGGCGGTATTGGCCGGAAGTAAGGCCGGTGATGTCGATGAATTGATCGGGGAGCCTCCATCCATACGAGTCACCCCAGCCGACGGATAACCCCGTCCTTAAAGGCCCAAGGGCTCCTGGGCTTTTGCCGCAACCCTTGTAAAAAGGGCTCTGCGGAGCTCCTGCATAAGTGAGATTGTAAATATAATTGTCGAAGAAGCAAAATCCTCTTTTCGCGCCGGTCCCCACTTTCGCTCCATTATCGAGACGGATAAGGGCGTAATTTTCCAAATTTTTTACGTGCCAATGGGTATGTCCGTCGCCTGCGTAGTACATCACCGCATTGGTAGGCCGGTCGCGGTAGCCACCCGCATCGTCGAAAATACGTTGTGAAACGCTCATAAGGGGCTCTGAGGTATTTGCACGTTGCCCCCACAATTCAAATTTCCCCACTCCAATATTGATGATTATAGCGGTAAACCGCAGCAGACGCCGACCATCCGGTGTATTTTCAATGTTGAGATCGCGGAGCTTCATCATAGCTAGATCCGGCAGCCGATCCGCAGCCGATGCTTGGAATTTCAGAACGTCAAGAGTCAGAACAATACCCAGAATAAGTAATAAGTTTTTTGCTTTTTTCATAAATAAAGTCCTTTTAGAGGTTATTTATTTTGTGCACCATTCATTTAAAATAAATACGCCCGCAAGCAAAGCTAAAAAGGCGCTGTTTTGTCAACGATAAAAATGTGGTCGTCACCTCGAACGAAGCCTTAACGAGCATATTCTTTCGTTGCCTGATGATGCCGAATTTCTTAACTTAACTTCAAGGAGCAGTAACTATGAAGATTTATAATAACGGCCGGCACGTAACCTATAGTACCTTAACCCGGAATTTTGTTACGGTTGTGCTCTTCCTGCTATTTGGTTTTGCGTTCTATGGCTCAGCCGCAACTCTGCCATCGGGATTTGTTGAGACTACAGTGGCGAACGATATTGCTTCGCCCACCGCGATGGCAATCGCACCGGATGGTCGAATATTTGTCTGCTCACAAACCGGCGCACTGAGGGTAATTAAAAACGGAGCTTTGTTAAGCACCCCCTTCATAACCCTTAACGTGGACCCGAGCGGAGAGCGGGGGCTTTTGGGTGTCGCATTCGATCCAGGTTTTGATTTAAACAATTTTATTTATCTCTATTATACAGTTCCCGGGAACCCCGCTCACAATCGTGTGATTCGGGTCACGGCTAATGGCGATGTGTTTTTGTCAGGCAGTACTAGGGTAATCCTTGATTTGAATCCGCTCTCAACAGCGACAAATCATAATGGCGGTGCACTTCACTTTGGGCCCGATGGCAAACTTTATATTGCTGTGGGAGACAATGCCAATGGAGATAACGCCCAGACAAAAACAAACCTTTTTGGAAAAATTCTTCGAATAAATCCCGACGGGTCTATTCCTTCTGACAACCCATTTTCTACCGGCCGACGTGAGATTTGGGCACTGGGTCTCAGAAATCCATATACGTTTGCATTCCGTGGGAATACAAGTTTTATGTACATAAATGATGTCGGCCAATCAGCGAAGGAAGAAATTAATTTAGGGCAAGCTGGTGCAAATTATGGTTGGCCTGATACTGAAGGACCGACTAACGATCCAGCATTTGAGGGTCCTGTATATTTTTATACCCATACTGATGGATGCGCGATTACGGGCGGAGCATTTTATACACCACGTACTTCGAATTTCCCTTCGTCCTATAACGGTAAATATTTTTTTGGCGATTACTGCTCAGGCTTTATTAGAAAGCTCGATCCTTCAACAAGCCAAGCCAGTAATTTTATCACTGGGGCAGCGAAGCCAGTGGACATCCGGGTAGGAAACGACGGCAGTCTATATTACTTAGCCCGCGGCACACGGTCGGTCATGAAGGTTCGCTACACGACAGATCTCTCGCCGGTAATTAGCACCCAACCTAAATCACAACTGATTTCTGTTGGCTATCCGGTTACGTTTTCAGTCACAGCCAGTGGTCCAACTCCCTATAGCTATCAATGGAAAAGAAACGGCGTAAATATCGCTGGGGCTAACTCCGCAACATACAGGATTGCTTCAACAACTTTGTCAGATAATGGAGATCAGTTCCGGGTGCAGGTGAGTAATCCTAATGGCAGCACCTTAAGTAATATAGCAACGCTTAGTGTGACTTCCGACAAGCCACCTGTTGGACAAATTATTACACCCGCCCAAGGCACAACTTATTTCGGCGGTATGACAGTTAATTATTCGGGCTCGGCCTCTGATCCTGAAGATGGAGCTTCGCCCGGATCAGCATTTACTTGGCAAGTGAATTTTCATCACGCAAGTCATATGCATCCCTTTGTAGCTGCAAGAACAGGAAGCAAATCTGGTACATTTACCATCCCTGACCGTGGCGAAACGGCTTCCAATGTGTTTTATCGAATAATTCTCAAGGTGGTAGATTCGGCCGGCTTAACGCATACGGTAACTCGCGACATCCAACCACGGAAAGTGAATATGAGTTTCTCTACCAATCCGGCAGGCTTGAAAATAGCTTTGGATGGCCAAAGCCGGGTGACACCATTTACTGTAACTGGAGTTGTTGGGATCAAAAGGACAATTGCAGCACCAAGCCCTCAGGGTTTAAATGGATCGAGTTATATTTTCCAAACTTGGACTGATGGAGGAGCCAGAAGTCATGAGATCAGTACACCGTCTACAAGTACGAACTATACGGCTAGATTTTCCCAGTAACGATTATTATGCCAAAAAGCGTTGGTAAAAGCAGGAAAAATACGCCGACGACCGTGAGCAAGCCTGCGATTTTTGCCTGCCGCGTTGTAGACGCAAATCTCGCCGGCACGATCCGCAGTCGGGCCTCTGGCTCCTCTTGGCGCGCCTGAACGGAATTGACTGTCTCTAAATTCACTGTCTCTATCGGGTGCTTCAGCGACGGTGCGAGGCGACCTCGCGCGTGGCAGGCGAAATTCTTGGCGTCGCCTTTAGCCTGGCAGCCGAAAACAAAACCGGCATCCCTTTCGAGATGCCGGCTAGACGCTGATATGTAGGCGCACAGAGGCGCAACTAGAGAACGCGTTGCGTTTCTGGCCGGATGCCTTGCGCTGCGGTGGTCACCGTC
>JACCTI010000049.1 GCA_013812515.1 Chthoniobacterales bacterium | reverse complement strand
CTCCCCACACCGAAATGGTTTCACCTCGTCTCGATTCCGCCGCAGACCGCCCCCAGCAGATTCTTCATGCTGCCATGGCGTGCTTTGCCAAATGCGGCTTCCATCAGACAACAATGCACGACATTTCCGAAGAGGCCGGCATTAGCGTAGGTCTGATCTACCGCTATTTCCCCAGCAAGGAAGCGGTTATCTCCGCGATTGCGGAGGAACACAAAAGAGACCTCCAGGACTTACTCGAACGCGCTCGCTCCGCACCAACGCTGTTGGATTCGCTCGAAATTTTGCTGACGGCTCATTGCTGTGAGAATGCGCCGCAAATGCACTCTGCGTTTGTGGTCGATCTCTTCGCTGAAGCTGGCCGGAACCCGAGTATCGCAAATCTCGTGCGCGATGTATTGGAAACCGGAATGGCCGGCGTCACGGAGGTCATCGCCCGTGCACCTGAAATGCGCTCCGCGCCGCATGGTCTTAAACCGCGCGAGATCACGGAGCTGATATTCGCTACGGCGCGGGGCTCGATGATGCGCGATGTCCTGGATCATTCTTACATCCCTGCGGCGGAACGGCGCGAGCGTCAGTTAGCGGTCGTGCGGTATCTCTGGAGTCTACTCTTCAATCATGCCAACGAACCTGCTCTCGCGTAAATCCCACAGCTCCGCGCCGCCTGTGCCGCCGCCCCGCAAGCGCACCCGCCGCGCCGTCCTGAAAGTCATCGCGGGGTTGATCGGACTCTTCCTCCTCATCGGCGGGATCAAAGTCGCGCAAATCATGACCCTGATTTCGAGCAGCAAGAAAATGGTTCCGCCGCCGACCACTGTGACGAGCGCGAAAGTGGAACAAGCAGACTGGCAACCAATGCTCAGCGCCGTCGGCTCGATCACACCCGTGCAAGGCGCAACCATCAGCGCTGAGCTTCCGGGAATGGTGAGCGAGATCGGGTTCGAATCTGGGAGACCGGTCGCAAAAGGAGATGTTCTTCTGAAGCTGGATGCTTCTGCGGAGCAGGCACAGCTTCGTTCCGCGCAAGCGGATGCCGAGCTGGCGAAAGCCGATCTGGACCGCGCGCGCGGTCTCGCCACGCGCAAAGTGATTTCACAGGCAGAACTCGAGACGGCCGCGGCAAAGTTCACGCAGCGAAAAGCGGCCGTCGATAACATGCAGTCCGTTATCGACAAGAAGGAAATCCGTGCGCCTTTCGACGGGATCGCCGGGATTCGCGAGGTGAATCCAGGGCAACTGGTGAACGTGGGGCACAATCTCGTCACCCTCCAGGCGCTCGATCAGGTTTTCGCTGACTTTTCCCTGCCGCAGCAGCAGCTCGGCGAAGTGAAACCGGGCCTCCCGGTGAAAGTCACGACTGACGCGGTGGCCGGGCGCGAGTTTGACGGCACGGTCACAGCGGTGAACTCCGCGATTGATCGGGCGACACGCAACGTTTCCTTACAAGCGACGCTCGACAATGCTGACCACATGCTCCGGGCCGGCATGTTCGTGCGCGTGAAAGTGCTGCTCCCGCAACAGAACCCCACGCTTTACATTCCCGCGACTGGCGTTTCGTACGCGCCGTACGGCAACTCCGTTTACGTCATCGAGAAGAAGCAGGACGAGAAGACAAAGCAAGACTCGCTTCTGATCCGCCAGCAATTCATCCGCACCGGTGAAACGCGCGGTGATTTTGTCGCGGTCACGGACGGTTTGAAGGCAGGAGACGAAATCGTAAGCACCGGTGTGTTTAAACTTCGCAACGGCATGGATGTCGTCGTGGATAACAAGCTTGCACCGAAGCCTGAGGACGCGCCGAAGCCAGCAGATACATGAGCGCGTCGGTCGTCAACCAGGGAAGATGTGGGCAATGTGGAACGGGCCTTAGCGCCCCGATCTCTGAGTGTAGCGTCCCCCAAATCGGGACACTAAGGTCCCTCCCACATTGGAGGTCAGTTTCATGAAGACCTTCACGGATCTTTTCATTCGCCGGCCAGTGCTCGCGCTGGTGGTGAGCCTCGTCATCGTGATCGCGGGCTTGCAGGCAATCTCGTCGCTGAACGTGCGGCAATATCCCAAGAGCGACATCGCCTCAGTCACCGTCACGACAGTTTACATCGGCGCAAGCGCCGACCTGGTCCGCGGATTTATCACCACGCCGCTGGAGCGCGCCATCGCCGCCGCCGATGGTATCGATTACCTCCAATCGCAAAGCGCGCAGGGCCTTTCGACGATCACCGCGCGTTTGAAGCTGAACTACGATTCGAACAAAGCGCTCTCCGAAATCAGCTCGAAGGTGAATCAGGTGCGCGGCGACCTGCCGCCGGAAGCCGAGATTCCGGTCATCAACATCGAGTCGGCTGATTCGCGCTTCGCCTCGGCCTATCTCAGTTTCACCTCCAAAATTCTCGAGGCGAACGAGATCACCGATTACTTGAACCGGATCGTGCAGCCGCGACTCACGGCCGTCGGCGGGGTGCAGCGCGCGGAAATTCTCGGCGGTCGTACCTTCGCGATGCGCATCTGGCTCAAGCCGGAACAGATGGCGGCGCTGAATGTCAGTCCCGCCAAAGTTCGCCAGGCGCTGGGGGAAAACAATTTTCTCGCCGCCCCCGGGAGCACGAAGGGGGCGCTCGTCCAGGTCAATCTGACGGCCAACACAGACCTGCACTCGGTTGAGGATTTCAAAAACCTCGTCATTCGCGAAGAAAACGGCGCACTCGTTAGGCTGGGCGATGTCGCGGATGTGGTCCTTGGCGCGGAAGATTATAACGCCGAAGTCCGTTTCTCCGGGCAGCGCGCCGTCTTCATGGGCATCTTCGTCTTGCCCAACGCAAACTCGATCGACGTCGTGAAACGCGTGCGAACGGAGATGGAGCAGATCCAAAAGGAACTGCCCACGGGAATGGAAGGCCGCATCGCTTACGACGGCACGGCTTACATCAATACCGCCATCAATGACGTCTTCCACACCCTGCTGGAAACGCTGCTCATCGTGGTCATCGTCATCTTCCTTTTCCTTGGCTCCTGGCGCTCGGTCATCATTCCGGTTGTCGCCATTCCGATCTCGCTGATTGGCGCCGTCTTTCTCATGCAGATCTTTGGTTTCACTGTGAACCTGCTCACGCTTCTCGCGGTCGTACTCTCGGTCGGTCTGGTCGTCGACGACGCGATCGTGGTGGTGGAAAACGTCGAACGCCATCTGCGCGATGGATTGACTCCGCTCAACGCGGCGCTGCTCGGCGCACGCGAATTGGTCGGTCCGATCATCGCGATGACTATCACCCTCGCGGCGGTTTACATTCCGGTTGGCATCCAAGGCGGGCTCACCGGCACATTATTTCGTGAGTTTGCTTTCACTCTCGCGGGCGCGGTCGCTATTTCCGGCGTGGTCGCGCTGACGCTCTCGCCTGTCATGGCAGCGAAGTTTCTCCGTGCCGGCGATAGCGAGCGGGGGTTCGCAGCGAGGGTGAACCACACCTTCGATCGCATCCGTCATTGGTACGGTCAGACGCTCGACGCAACGCTCAAGGTGCGACCCGCGGTTTATACCGCCTGGATCGGTGTCTCCATCCTGGCGGCAATCTTCTTGAAAATGTCGATGTCGGCCAAGGAACTCGCGCCGACTGAAGATCAGGGCGTCATCTTCGGAATCGTGCAAGCACCGGCGAATGCCACGATCGAGCAAACGTCCGCCTTTGCCGATGCGGCGGGGAAGATCTTTCTCGGCTTCCCACAAACCCAGTTCACGTTCCAAATCACCTTTCCAGATAACGGCTTCGGCGGAATGGTTTTGAAACCGTGGGATCAGCGGGAAGAAACTGCGTTCGAGCTGCTTCCACAGGTCCAGGCAAAACTCGGCACCATTCCCGGGATCGAGATGTTCCCGATCATGCCTCCGGCGCTTCCGGGCGGCGGAAATTTCCCGGTCGAGATCGTTCTCCTCTCTACCGAAGAGCCCGAACGAATGCTCGAGTTCGCGAAGCAACTCCAGGCCAAGGCCATGGAAAGCAAAAGCTTCTTCTTCCCGCCGATTATCGACACGAAGATCGATCAGCCTCAGGCCGAGATCGTGATCGACCACGATAAAGTTGCTTCGCTCGGATTGAACCTGCAGGACATCGGCGCTGACCTCTCGGCAGCGATGGGCGGCAACTACGTCAACCGTTTCAACATCGCGGGCCGCAGTTACAAGGTGATCCCGCAGATCAAGCGCGTCGACCGTTTGAATCCGGATCAGCTCAAGGACATTTACGTCACCGGACCGGACGAGAAGCTCATTCCACTGAGCACGGTCGCGACAATTCAGCAGAAGACTGTGCCGCGCTCGCTAAACCGCTTTCAGCAACTGAACGCGGTCACCATCAGCGGGATGTCGGGGCTGCCGATCGATCAGGCGCTCCGTCTCCTGGAAGATGAAGCGGCGCGCATCTTGCCAAAAGGCTACACGATTGATTACACGGGCGAGTCACGGCAGCTACGGGTGGAAGGCGACAAGTTTTTGCCCGCGTTCGGGCTGGCCGTCGTGCTGATTTTCCTTGTCCTCGCAGCGCAGTTCAACAGCTTCCGCGATCCGCTCATCATTCTGCTCGGCTCCGTGCCGCTCGCCATGTTTGGCGCGCTTATCTTTACCTTCCTGAAAATGCCAGGCCAGGGCGTCCCGTTCTTTACCAATGGCTGGACGACCACGATGAACATCTATTCGCAGGTGGGACTGGTCACGCTGGTTGGTCTTATTTCGAAGAACGCCATCCTCATTGTCGAGTTTGCGAACAAATTGCAGGGGCAAGGTCGGGACAAGATCGAAGCGGTCGCGGAAGCCGCGCGCATCCGTCTCCGCCCCGTCCTAATGACGACGATCGCAACGGTCGCCGGTCACATGCCGCTCGTCTTCGTCACCGGCGCGGGCGCGAAAGCGCGAAACTCCATCGGGTTGGTGCTGGTGGGCGGGATGACGATTGGCACGCTCTTCACCCTTTTCATTGTGCCGTCGCTCTACGTGTTGCTCGCGAAGACACACCACGAAGGGCGCGACGAAAGTGAGATTGAATCAGACGTCGCTGACGAATCCATTCCCGAGTCAACCCCCGAATACGCCGAGCCGGCGCTGGCGCGCAAGCGCGTCGACGGCGAACGCACGGATGAATTGGGCGCTTGGCAGCCGGCCTGAGCGCGTAAGCGAGGCTCGTTCTAGGCTCGCGTCGGCCCGGTAAGCGGCAAGAAGCAAGGTGGAAGTCAGCGGGCTGCGCGATGAAGCAGGTGCGCAACAACCCTTGTCGTTGAGCCGGGATTACGTGAGGATTTGGAAGAGTCCCCGAGTCGAGATTTCACCACGATAAGCTTAGATCGATGCACATTCGAAAGTAGCCGTCATCGCCAAATAAGCCTCGAACTGTTGAAGTCGGTATAGATTTCCGTTCCGAGCAGATTGAGAACGACAGTGTGAGACCGATCTTCTGCTTTCGTGACCCTGCCATATGCCGAGCTGCTGACGGGGTGACGACCGCGATTTTCGGGAAGGCTCTTCGACGCGCGGTCCAAGTAAGGGACTATATTCGTGAACCACGGAAGGTGTTCGGCCGAGAACCGCACTCTGACCTTGCTGATCGACGCGTCGCGAAGCCTGGATTCGTAGAAGCCGCCCTTCAATTCCCGCGGATCCGTGTCCCGCATCGAGAAAGTAATCCGCACAATCCTCCCAATAAGCCGAAGTTTTTGATCTTCATACTCGGTGAGCGTCAGAGATGGGATTGAGCGCAACTCCTCGCTTAATTGC
>JACCTI010000046.1 GCA_013812515.1 Chthoniobacterales bacterium | reverse complement strand
ATTTGCCGGTCGTGCCGCCGCGGTACCGCAGCACCTACTTTTCGCATAGTTTCTCCGGCGGGTATTCAGCGGGCTACTATTCCTATATCTGGAGCGAGGTGCTCGATGCGGACACGGTGGAATGGTTTAACCAGCACGGCGGCCTCACCCGCGAGAACGGGGACCGCTTCCGAAAGACGTTGCTTTCACGCGGGGGGAGCGATGAAGCGCTCAATCTCTTCCGGAACTTCACGGGGAAGGAGCCATTTATCGCGCCGCTCCTGAAGCGCCGTGGCTTGGAGGTCGCGCCGCCGCTGGAAGCGCCGCCCACGACGAATTAGCGAAGCTAGCGAGCAACGATGTTCTCGCGCGGGGCAGTCGGGATTATTGCGTTCGTCGCAACGCACCTCGTTGTAGCCGGGGGCGGCGAACCCGGCGCCCTGGTCGAATTCAAACCTGCGGTTGCGGCGAAACAAGCTCGCGTTTGGCGTACGGAACACGAGCGCGAAATCATGGCGGAGTTTGTGAACTTCGTTGCGGTCCCGAATCTCGCGGATGACGGGCCAAACATTCGGCGGAATGCGGATGCGCTGCGCGCGATGTGCGAGAAGCGCGGACTCACCACGCGATTGCTGACGGTCGAAAACGCGCCGCCGATCGTCTTTGCGGAGCTGACCGTGCCTAACGCGAAACGCACGATTGCGTTTTACGCACATTACGATGGGCAACCGGTCGATGCAGCGCGGTGGAAAAGCGAGCCATGGACGCCCACAATGCGTGACGCCTCGGGTGTGGACGTGGACTGGCGAAAGACGACGTCGCTCGATCCCGAATGGCGTCTTTACGGCCGTTCGACTGGCGATGACAAGGCGCCGATCATCGCCATGCTTGCGGCGTTAGATGTTCTGCGAGCTGGTGAAACAAAACCGGCAGTGAATCTCCGTTTCGTCTTCGAGGGTGAAGAGGAAGCTGGCTCTCCGCACCTCGCCGCGTACCTGACGAAATATCCGCAGGAGCTACGACCGGATGCATGGATTCTTTGCGACGGGCCAGTGCATCAGAGCCGGCGCATGCAGCTCTATTTCGGGGCGCGCGGCACGGTCGGACTTGATCTGACGGTTTACGGTCCAGCGAAAGGTTTGCACGACGGCCATTACGGGAACTGGGTTCCGAGCCCGATCGTGGCTCTGACCCATCTGATCGACTCCATGCGCGATGAGGACGGACGCATTCTGATCAAGGGCTTCGCTGACGAAGTGCAGCCGCCGACTTTCGCGGAGCTGGAGGCGTTAAAAAAGATTCCCGACGTGGAATCCGATCTGCGGCGCGAGTTTCAGATTGGCGCAACTGAAGGTGGTGGAAAGCCGTTGAACGAGTTGCTCATGGCGCCCGCGTTAAACGTGCGCGGGATTGAAGCGGGTCGCGTCGGTGCGCAAGCTTCGAACACGATTCCAACCGAGGCGCGTGCCTCGATCGACTTCCGCCTCGTCCCGAAGGAAACGCCAGAGTCGATCAAGCCATTGGTCGAGCGTCACCTGGAAGCGCAAGGATTCACGGTCGTGCGCGAGACGCCGAATACCGAGATGCGTCTTGCTCACAGGAAGATCGTGAAGGTGGAATGGGGGAGCGGTTACCCTTCCGCGCGCACACCGCTGGACCTGCCGTTGTCGCGCGAGCTGACGGAGATCATGATCGCAGCCGGGCATGAACCGATTCGTCTTCCGACAATGGGCGGCAGCATTCCGATGTACCTTTTTCAGCAGCCCGAAAATACTCCCGTCATCGGGCTGCCGATCGCAAACCACGACGACAACCAGCACGCCGAGGATGAGAACATTCGTCTCCAGAATCTTTGGGACGGGATCGAGGTTTTCGCGGCTTTGTTCAGCGGCTTAGGGCAGGCTGGTGTCGTATCAGATACGAGGTGAGCAGAAGGTGGCAGCTGTTGCAGCATCTGGGGAGCGCACGCGCCTCGCGTGCTGGTTTTGGCGGCTTGGCCAAAACGTATTTCGCTGGCGCTCTGCAGAAAAATTCGCGTCGGCGAGGGCGCGTGCGCTCCCCAGACCATTACTCGGGCTTCGACTGCTAGAGGCCACTTAGCCATCACGACCGTTTCATGAACGCACCAAACCAGGAGGCCGGCGGACTGGCGCGGCAGCTTGGCCTTTTCGGCACCACGATGGCGGTAATGGGCGGCATCATCGGTGCCGGAATTTTCATTAATCCATACATCGTCGCGGGCCGAGTGCATACCTCCGCCCTGATTCTCGGCGCTTGGATTGCGGGCGGTTTGATCGCACTCGTGGGCGGCTTTATCTACGCGGAACTCGCCGCGCGCCTGCCGGTGGTGGGCGGGCAATACGCCTATCTGCGCGACGCGCTTCATCCTGCGCTCGCGTTCATTTACGGATGGGTGCTGCTGCTCGTGATTCAAACCGGCGGAATGGCGGCGGTGGCGGTGACATTCGCGCGCTATTTCCTTGAGCTGACGCAGTGGCCAATCAGCGATGCGGTTGTGGCGGTCGCCGCCCTTGCCTTCCTCACGGGCATTAACTGTCTCGGCGTGCGCGCGGGCAGTCGCGTGCAATCGGCTCTGACGCTGACAGCGATCGGCGCGATCGCGGTCCTGGTAGTGTGCAGTTTCTCCTTCGGCGGTCCGTCGCAGGTTTCCTGGCGGCCGGTTCTCGATCAGCCCGCCTCCGTGAACCTCCTCATCGCCTTCGGCTCCGCAATGACGCCGGTGCTTTTCGCGTATGGCGGCTGGCAAACCTCCAGCTTTTTGGGCGGCGAAGTGCGCGCTCCGCGGCGCACTCTTCCACGCGGGCTCGTACTCGGAGTGCTCGGCGTGATCCTCGTCTATACCTCCGTGAACTTCGCCTATGTCCGCGCGCTCGGACCGGCCGGTTTGGCAGCCGCATCCACACCGGCCTCCTCCGTCATGGGCTCGTTGCTCGGAGCGCGCGGCGCGCAATTCATCGCCGCAGGAATCGCCTTTTCCGCCTTCGGTTTTCTTGCGCAATCGATGCTGACCGCGCCGCGGGTTTATTTCGCGATGGCGGAGGATCGCGTGTTTTTTCGCGGAGTAGCGTGGGTTCACCCGAAGACGCGCGTCCCTGTTGTTGCAATCGCGTTGCAGGGAGTGTGGGCGATCGTGATCGCACTGACGGGAACGTACGCGCAGGTCGTGAACTACGTGGTCGCGATGGATTGCATCTTCTTCGGGCTCACCGCCGTTTGTCTCTTTATTTTCCGCTGGCGCGCCAACACCGAGAGGGCCGCAGCTATCGATTTTCGTGTGCCGGGACATCCCTGGATGACGCTCCTCTTCATTGCGGCGCAGTGGCTCATCGTGGTGAGCACTTTTGTGCATGACCCGAAGCGCGCATTCATCGGCCTGGCCATCGCGATCGCCGGATTACCCGCGTATTTCCTCTGGAGTGCGCGCCGCGACAAGGGAGGAGCAATATGAGTTCCGCGCGCCAGATGCGCTCGAAATACATGGAGTGGGCGAAGACCTGCTCGCAGGCGCCATTTAATCTCGCGACGAGCGGGATCATGAACGTGCCAATCTCCGAGTTTCCCTTGAGCGTTGCCGATCTGGAAGTCACCACGTCGGCGAGCGGTTACGGTTACCCTCCTTTGCAGGAGCGCCTCGCGCGGCATACGGGCGCGCCAGAGGAATGTATTGTCGTGGCGACCGGGACCTCTATGGCGAATCACCTTGCCATGGCCGCGGTGCTCAAGTCGGGCGATGAAGTCCTGATCGAAGAGCCGGCCTACGGGCCGCTGCTCGACGTTGCAAGTTACCTCGGAGCCCGCGTGAAGCGAATCTCGCGCAAGTTCGAAAGCGCCTTCGCGCTCGATTCTGGCGAGATCGCCGCAACGATGACGGCTGACACGCGTCTCATCGTTCTCACGAATCTGCACAATCCCAGCGGAGCGCTCCTGGATGCTGAGACGCTACGCGAGATCGGGCAAATGGCGCGACGCGCTGGCGCGAGAGTCCTGGTCGACGAGGTCTATGTGGAAATGCTGTTCGATCCGGACGCGCCATTTTCCTTCCGGATCGGACAAGCGCTGGCGGGATCGGACAATCCTTTCATCGCCACGAGCAGCCTAACGAAGCTGTATGGCTTGAGCGGCTTGCGGTGCGGCTGGATTCTGGCCGCGCCCGATCTCGCTCGTCGCATCTGGCTACTCAACGATCTGTTCGGGTCAGTCGCCGCGCACAGTGCTGAGCGGATGTCCGTTATGGCTTTCGATGGTTTAGAACAATTTCGCGAACGAGCAAAAACCCTCCTCGCGCAAAACCGCCGACTCCTCGATGACTTCCTGGATTCACGCGAGGACCTTGAGTGCTTCCGCCCGCCAGCTGGCACGGTTTGTTTTCCGCGTCTGCGCGACGACGATTCCGAAGCATTCGTCCGGCTGCTGCGCAACGAGTACGAAACGTCTGTCGTGCCCGGCAGATTCTTCGAGATGCCGCGGCACTTCCGGCTCGGGATCGGCGGCCAAACTGAAGGCCTGCGCGCCGGGCTCGAGCGTCTGAGCGACGCGCTCGATGAATTGGGAGGAGAATGAATCGAGTTTCCGATCCTGCAGCGCGAATCGCCTTTGCGAGAACCCTCGCTATAACGAGCAAGTTGATATGGTCTCCGCGTTCATAACGCCGCAAACAACCGCACAACGATTGAACAACAAACTGGCAAGCTTCATCCCAGCCGTAGGTTTGGGAGAGGAGCAAAGGCCACAGATGAACACGGATTTTCACCGACGTGAGAGAAAGGATCTTCGTCCATGTTTATCCGTCGCGAAGGAATCTTCGGGTTCATGAATAAAGGGACGCAGACACAACCCACCGAGCGACAGCTGACCAGCTCCTTAGGCCAGCTCGACGCGACCATGATCGTGATCGGCTCCATGATCGGATCAGGCATTTTCATTACCTCGGCAGAATCGGCGCGGTTAATTGGCGCGCCCGGTTGGCTCCTGCTCGCCTGGGCGCTCGCCGGCCTGCTCACGATCACCGGAGCGCTCTGCTGCGCCGAGCTCGCCGCGATGATGCCGCGGGCCGGCGGTCAGTATGTCTTTCTGCGCGAAGCTTACGGGCCACTTTTCGGATTTCTCTTCGGATGGGCGATTTTCCTCGTCGTCCAGACGGGCACGATCGCGGCAGTGGCCGTGGCTTTCGCGAAATTCACTGGAGTTCTGGTGCCGGCGATCGCGACCACGAATTACCTCATCGCGCCAATCCACCTCGGCCGCAGCTACGCGATCAGTCTCTCGACGGAGCAGTTAGTCGCGGTCGCGGTCATCCTCCTGCTCACGTGGAGCAACACGCGCGGCCTGGAGTTGGGCAAGCTCGTGCAAAATAGTTTTACCTTCGCGAAGACGGCGGCGCTGATTGGCTTGATCGTGCTCGGGCTCGCGCTGGGCTGGAATCCAACCAGCGCTGCGCGCAGCGCTTTCTGGTGGAATTCGTGGGCGAATGGCTGGCGGCCCGAGGTTGCGCAGCCGGGACTCGCGGCCACCGGAACCTTCGCGCTTCTGATGTTGTTTGGGCGGGCCATGGTCGGTCCGCTCTTTGCGCAGTCCGCCTGGAACAACGTCACCTTCACGGGCAGCGAAGTGCGCGATCCCGGGC
>JACCTI010000016.1 GCA_013812515.1 Chthoniobacterales bacterium | reverse complement strand
GAGCAAGCCAAGGACAAGGTGCCGCCGCTGCCTAAATGGGGCGCGCTCCTGCCCGCGGCGGACGAAGCGGAAGTCACTGGCAGCGCGATGTGCGGCTTCTGTTATTGGCGAGAAGGGGGGAACTGGTGCAACACCGTTCTCCAGTTGCCGGACGAGCCCGGGATTGTTTTCGTTTTGCCTAACGAGACCCGGAATGAAATGGAGAAGCTGACGAGCGATTGCGCCGGGGGGCACTACTCCATCACTGCACGGGGCACATTGACACAATACCGCGAACACAATTACCTGCTCGCGGAAAGTTTCGAGGCAGTAAAAGTAAAATAGCGGGCAGCTCTAAGGGAGACTCACCGCTTCGCTCGGCTCAACCCGGCGCCAGAGCGTCTGAGTTGGCGGCCGTTCGGACTCCGGGGGGTCGTTCAGTTCTTCGAGCCCGCCCATTGATTCGAGCATCTCGTAGATCCGCTTCGCTTCCTCTTCGTCGACAATCGCGAGCGCAAATCCGACATGGACCAGCACGTAATCGCCGATCTTCGCCTCGGGCACATACTCGAGGCAAATCCGTTTGATGATGCCGCCGAATTCCACCTTGGCCATGCGCATCTCATGGTCGAGGTGCGTCTCGAGCACCTTGCCTGGGATGGCGAGACACATGTGGTCAGCGCCGCAGCGAGCCTACGGCGCAGAGATGAATGATGGAGCGGCGGACTTGGTTTCCAGCAGCTTCCCTTGCCGAGAAAGGACGAAGCCCCCCACGATCGCAGCGAGTGCGAGCCCAGCAAATAAGCCAGTGTGCTCAGACAATGCGCCGATCACATTTTCCAACGGCCCAGGAACTGGCACCGGCGGTGGCGGCAGGTCCATGCTGCAATCTTTGTCACCACAAGCAAAGCTTGCGATCGGAAGCGAAACAAGAGCGACGAAGATGGAGGCGAAAATTCTTTTCATAGAGTTCCTCATGCTAGCGAACCGACTTTCGCAGCATAATCTGCAACGCCGCAGGTCGTCAAGGACCCACCATTCACGTGGCGTTGTGCCGCTTCTGATTCGGGAGCTGCTGCAGAAAAGCCCGAAGCGTCGCGGACGTAGGCTGTCGCAGCAGACCGAGCAGATTGCCATCTTCGCAGACGGAACCCTGTTCGATCACGAGCGCGTCAATCGGTGTGACGGACGCTTCCTTGCGCGTGGGAAGCGAGCACGAAATTCGCGCCAGCCCAGTCGACAGGATATGGACTACGCCCGGTGGGCACGCGGCTCGTGAGGCACATCTTGTCGACGTCGATCACAAGAACTTCGCTCCCGTCTGAGTCGCCGTAGAACGCAATCGTGCTCATCTTTCAAAGAGGTATCGCAAAGTGGCAGCGTACAACAAGTGGCAACTTGCCCGCAGTCAGCAGCAGTGCGTTAGCTTTCAACCTGAGCGGCTCCTTTTCCTGCATCTGCCGAGTCGCGCCGGCGAATTACTCTCGCCCGGAATTCAGCTCGATGTGCCGTGCCTGCATTGCCGAACCGAATGTTGCGACGCAAAACGGCACCAAGTATGTGACAGCGATCTGCACGACTGTCGTGGTGCTGAACGTGCCCGAGAGAATCGCATCGTAGTGGTTTACGGCGCCGAGGATGGTGCCCACCACGATCGCGACTTTTACTGACCGCAGAACGCAAACTCTGTGAGTGGCATGTTTCAGGAAAAGGCGCATCTCGGGATGCGCAGGCTACACTCGGCGACCCGATACTTCTACCACTGCCAAGATGGACCCAGTGTGGCACCGCTCCAGCAACCCAACAGGCTGCAGCGGCTACCGCGCTGCGGTTGCTGGCCCACCGGTGAGAAGCTTCGATAGCTGCGCCAGATTGGTCGTCGGTAATTGGCAGACGAAGTTCTCGCACACATATGCGGTGGCTTGCTCGCGGATCGGCGCGACGCTTTTCATGAACTCGACGCGCTGGGCGAAGAATTCCTGGCCTGCGTCGCCATCGGCGACGATGAGCACATGGATCGGGAGGAAATGGCGGCGCACCTCACGCAGCATTGCCTGGGTGTCAGGCGCGCCGGGTTTGCCGGCGATGACGATTTGCTTTGGCTTCGAACGCAACCAATCAAGCGCGACGAGCATCTGCGGCATGGCCGAAGGCGCGCGGGCGAGCTGGCCATCGAACGCGTGGATCGTTTTCTCGGCCACGGCGCGCCAGTCGCTCTTGTCGAGCATGTAAGCGAGGCGCAGCAGGTTCACTGCGGCGATCGAGTTCGGCGACGGCTCTGCGCCATCATAATCTTCCTTCATTCGGATGAGGATTTTCGGGTCTTTGCCGGTCGTGCCGAAGTAGCCGCCCTCTTTTTCGTCCCAGAACAATTCATTTTGCCGCTCCTGTAGCTTGAGCGCCCACTCGATTCGCGCGGTGTCGAACGACGCTTCGTAGAGATCGAGCAGTCCGGCGATGAGGAAGGCGTAGTCGTCGGCGAAACCTTCGATGTCGCTCGCTCCCTCGCGATAGCTCCGCAGCAGCGTGTTTGTGTCGCGCTGATACAGTTTCGCTTGCACGAAGTCCGCGGCTTTGTTTGCCGCCTCCAGATAAGCGGGGTCCTCCAGCACCTGCGCGGCGCGCGCGAAAGCCGAGATCATCAAGCCATTCCATGCGGTGATGATTTTGTCGTCGAGATGCGGACGTGGACGCTTCGCGCGAACATCGAAGAGCAGCTTGCGGCTCTCGGCGAGCGACTCGGCGGCCCCGGCTTCATTGAGGCCGAATTTCTTCGCTGTCTCAGCGATCGTGTGGCGCTGGATCAGGATATTTTTGCCCTTGAATTCGGCGTGCGGGTCGCTGCCCGCTGGCGCGTTGCCCTTCGGTTCGACGCCGAAATGGTAATCAAAAAGCTTCGCCCGCTCGGGTCCGAGCAGCTTGTCGATCTCCTCTTTTGTCCAGACGTAAAAGGCACCCTCGATCTTCTGTAGGGGCGCTCTGTGAGCGCCGGGGTTCGTGTGCTGTTCGTCCTCAGCACGGCGGTCATAGACCGCCGCTACAGGCTCAATGCTGTCTGCGTCTTCGGCAGAGTAGAGGCCGCCCTCCTTGCCGGTCATGTCGCGCCGGACGTAATCGAGGATGTCGCGCGCGGTTTGCTCGAAGATCGGCTCGCGCGTGATTTGGAACGCTTGCAGATAGCTGACGGCGAGCTGCGCCTGATCGTAGAGCATTTTCTCGAAATGCGGAACGTGCCAGAACTTGTCCACGGAGTAACGGTGAAAGCCGCCACCGAGATGATCGTGGATGCCGCCTTCGGCCATCTTGCGCAACGTGGTGAGGGTCATCTCCAGCGCCCGCTTCCCTTCCTCTGAGTCGCGCTGCGAGGCGTAGTGATGGAGGAGAAAGTTGAACGTGACTGGACGCGGAAACTTCGGCGCCTCGCCAAACCCTCCGAGCTTCGCGTCGAAGCTGTCGGCGATCTGTTTATAGGCTCGCTGGCGGACATCCTCGCCGGACTTCGCGTTCGACTTGCCCTGGGCGGAATACTTCTGTAGCGCATCGACGACCTGATTTGAACTGGCGAGGATCTTTTCCCGATCTTCCTTCCACGCTGTGGCGATCTGTTTCAGCACGTTCTTGAATCCGGGCAGGCCCGAGCGGTCTTCTGGCGGAAAATATGTGCCGCCGACGAATGGCTTGAGATCAGGCGTGAGCCAGACGCTCATGGGCCAGCCGCCGCCGCCGGTCGTCGCCTGCACGAAAGTCATGTAAACGCGGTCCACGTCGGGACGTTCTTCGCGATCGACCTTGATGTTCACGAAGCTCTGGTTCATCAGCTTCGCGACCTCCTCGTTTTCAAACGACTCGCGCTCCATCACATGGCACCAGTGACAGGTCGAGTAACCGACCGATAAGAAGATCGGCTTGTTCTCCTTCTTCGCCTTCGCGAACGCTTCATCGCCCCAGGGATACCACTCGACCGGATTGTGCGCGTGCTGGAGGAGATAGGGCGACTTCTCATTTGCGAGGCGATTTGTGTGTTTTGCATCGGCTGCAACAAGAGCTTGGCTACACACAAGAAACGCGAACATCGCAGCCGCTGATACTTTCATAAATTAGATTGAGCGAGCCGCACGTCTGCTGATTTCGGATCACTCGCCAGGCTCGCCAGCCAGCGATTCTGTCGCCCGGCGGAGAGCGCGAGGCTCTCGATGGTTGTTTGTTCCACCGCTTGTTTCGCGCTCAGCAGCGCCATGATCTGAACGCGAGGGGTGCATCGCGTCTCGGTGGGTGCGCGCAGAATTTCGTTCAGGTGCGCGGCAATGTGGCCGTTCCACCGGCGGGGGAGTTGCGCGAGGATCCAATCGTCCTGAATCCAATCGCCGTTGTCGCCGAGCGCGCCGAGAAGATTGCTGGCGGCATCGCCCTGGAGCAGTTCGATCTGGCGAATCGCGGACGCCGCGAACGAACGCAGCGCTGCCCGCGTCTCCGATGACGCGATCTCCTGGAGGACCGGCATCGCGCGGACCGAGCCGATCTCGCCTAAAGCGGAAATTGCCACGGTGCGATCACCCTCGCTCACCGACCGATCCACGCTGCGCCTTTCAAGGAATGAAATCGCTCCGTCGTCGCCGATTCGGCCTAACGAATGCGTGGCGCAGACGCGCAAATCGACATTGCTCCGGTGCTGCGCGGCTTCGATCAGCGCCGACACCGCCGCCGGGTCAGCGAGCTTGCCCAGCGCCTGCGAGATCAGACACGTTCTGCCCGTGCCGGCACCATCCTGCATGGTGGCGATGAGCGGCCAAAGCGCCGCAGGCTCGCGCCACGACGCGAGTTTTCCGGCCGCACGCCACCGATCCGGGGCCTCTCGCGAAAACAGACTCTCGACAAGTTTTTCGCGTTCCTGCGGCTCGAGCGGCCGAGGATTTTCTCCGACCTGAGACCATTCCCAGACTGCCGCTTCGAATCCCGCGTTGAACCGATCGTGTTCGGTGAATTTTGCATACACGACTAACGCTGCGACCCACGACAGGAAGAGCGCCGTTACGGTTTTCGCAGGATGGCGCTGCGTCCAATTAAGCGGTCGGCTGACACGTCGAGCGAAACTCATGATCATGCGCACTGGTCCACTCATTACAAGCCTGTCGGCTGCTGCGGAATTTTCCGCGTGGCGTGATTGGCAAAGGCGACGAGCGATTCGCGCGGCAGGTCCCCGACCAGCAGATACCCGCTGTGATCGGCGTCCCACGCTGCGACGTTTTTCCCGTCACACGTTCCGAGGCGGACGCGATTCGCGGCAGTCGCGTCGAAGCCGCGCAGCCTGGTTTGCGAGTCGGCGCTGACAAAGCATGAGACTCGATTGCCATCGCGCTCGTAGAGCAGGAACGCGACGCGTGCTCTGTTGACTTCGCACAGCCGGGCTCCGACCAGGCGGTAGTCTGGCGTCCGCGGCACGATGGGCGCGAAAGGCAGCCGTGCGCGCAGCCACTGTTCGGCCTCGAATGCATCCGAGGTGCGCAACTCCACCGGCTCGGATTTCGCCAGAGTGCTGATGTGGTTCTCGACAAACGCCATCGCGTCCGGCGTGCTGAAATGCCACAGACTCGCGATGGCCAACAGCGCGATGATCACCGCCGCCATAGCCAGCGCGGCGTACTGGAATCTTGCGGGGATCACACGCCGCTCGATCTGGGCAATGGCGAGGACGCGTGCTCGCAGTCCGCTGCTCACCGCCGGGGTTGTTTCGGCCAGACGCCGCAGGCTGGCATCGGCTTCGGCGTTCCAACGCCGCCGCTGCTGGCAGAGCGGACACGCGTCGAGGTGTTCCTCCACAGCCAGGCTGGTCACGCCATCGAGCTCGTTGGCCTCAAAAGCTTCCAACAGCGGCCCGGCCTCTTCGCAACCAAGCTTACGCATGACTTTCGCCCTCCTCTCTTGCAGGTGTGCGGGCGATGATTCCCTGCCGTATCGCGTATTCCACCAGAGCCGCGCGGAGCCACGCCTTTGAGCGATGCAACCGTGACATCACGGTGCCGAGCGGGCAGCCAAGCGCATCGCTGATTTCGCGATAGCTCAGGCCGCCAAATACCTGGAACATCAGCGCCAGACGCTCCTCTTCCGGCAGCTCATTCATGGCAGCGAGCACCTCCTCGTCGAACGCTTGCTCCAGCATCCGCCGTTCGGCCGCGTCCGCTACATTCGGCAGCGGCGCGTGTTCCGCCATCGCCTCTGGCGCAGCCTCTGCCATCGCCACCAGGTGCGGACGGCGAGCAGTTTTGCGCAGTTGATCCAACCAGGCGCTCCGCAGCACTTGAAAAAACCACGCCCGCGCGCCCGCTGGTTCGCGGAGCTGCGCCCATGCGCGCCAGGCGCGAATGCAGGTCTCCTGCACGAGGTCCTCCGCATCCGTTGGATTGCCGGTCAGCCGCAGAGCGGTGCGATGCAGCGGGTCGAGACAGCGCTCGATCAGCTCCACGTAATCGCGCGCCTGTTCGTTGGAGGAGGACCATGACATTCCGTTTTCAGTTGATCACTTCAACCGGGGTGCCGACCTGCACCTCGTTGAAAAAATTAGCTGCCATGTGCTGCGGTAGCCGGATGCAGCCATGCGAGGCTGGATAGCCGGGTAGAAATCCCGCGTGCATGCCGACTCCGCCGTGAATACGGAGGAAGTATGGCATCGGGGCGCCTCGAAACGTCGTGCCCGGCGGCTTCCGGTCTTTTCGCACATCCACATCCTTTTTCACCACATTGCCCGCGGCATCCACGTAGTCACCATAGAGGTTGGACGCATGGTCGATGTTCTTCTGGACCACTTTAAACTTGCCCGAGGGCGTTCCGTAACCCTCGCGGCCAGTCGCAACCGTGGATACGCCGAGGAGATCACCACCCTTGTAAAAATAGGCGCGCTGTTCATTAAGATTGATTTTGATGCGCGGGTTCCCAGCCGCACCGTCACCGTCCCAATAGGAGACGTGGTCCCACGGCGGCGCCCCGTCGCGCGGCAAAACTTCCGCGCCGTCGGCTCCCGCGCGGCCAATGTATTCACGCCTGCCTGCGAATCGCGGATCGGTAGTTCCACATCCGGCGAGTGGCAGCAGCAGGGAGAAACAGCAGAGCGGACGGAACCGGCGCATAGAACGACAAATTCTCATCGCTGATTACAACGTATTTCCCTCCTGGTTTATTCCGCGCCCGGCAAAGAATTTTCAGCTCAACGCGTTCTGACCCTTACCGGTGTCAGGTCATAAAACGCAGGTGTGCGGGAATTTTTTGTATGTGATGGGGCGTCTTGAATGGAGAGTCGCGAGATGCGACTTACATACGGACCATCCATGAGACAAAAAAATGTCAGCGCAACGATTCCGTATCGTAAAGCTGACGCAGCCTGAATACCCTATATCCATGATCACACGATTCATCATCGCAGTAGCGCTTGCGCTCTTCTTCACACCGGTAATGCCGGCGGTAGCAGAAGAGCACCCGACGAAGGAAGGGGAACACCCCAAGAAAGAGGGTGAACATCCGAAAAAGGAAGGCGAACATCCTAAGGAGCATCCGAAAAAAGACGCTGCCGGAGCAGAGGCGACGACGGCGGATATTTCGGCCGGAATCAAGAAACACATTGAGGCGGAGAGCAAAAAAGACGGGAAGTTTCACGCCCAGCACGAGGGCAAGGATCTCGCGCTCACCTTGGTCAAGGTGCACGACGACCGGCTCTCCAGTCTTGGCGGCGACAAGCAGTTTGCCTGCGTCGACATGAAAGCGGCCGACGGCACGATCTACGATCTCGATTTCTTTCTCTCCGGAAAACCCGGCAGCATGAAAGTGACCGAGACAACCGTGCACAAGGTTGGCGGCAAACCGCTTTACAACTGGAAGGAAGAGGGCGGCATCTGGAAGAAGGTGCCACTGTCGTAAAAACCCGAGACTAACTCACCCGGCTCGCGATTGGCCTGCGGCGCACATGCGCCGCAGGCATCGTGGCGGGGACGGCGCGGTTACAACATCGAGCGGTGATCGCCCTCTGAAAACTTCGGAATCCTCCTTTATGCGCTATTTCACCACATTAGCCGTGCTCCTAGCGGGAGTGCTGGCAACTCGCGCGGCTGATGCGCCGAGCATCATCAAAGGCCCGGACGAGTTTGAATTTATCTACCGCGTAAAGCTGCCGGAGATTCAAGGGGCCGCGCGGCTTTGGCTACCATTGGCCAAGACTGACGCGTTCCAGACTGTTCACCTGGAGGAGAGCAGCATTCCGGTGCGCTGGGAGAAAGTGCAGGACCGCGACTACGGAAACGACATTGGCGTGCTTTACCCGCAGGCCGGCGACGCTGGCAAAACCGTCGAGCTGCGATATCGCGTCGTCCGCAAAGAAAAGGCCGCCTATCCCGCCAGCGCCGAGGACAGCAAGCGCTATCTCGGTCCCGAGAAACTCGTGCCGGCGGATCAAACTTTCAAAACGCTGGCCGACGAAGCCGTCGCCGGAAAAACAGGCGATCTCGATCGCGCGAAAGCTCTCTACGATCACGTGCTCGCCCGGATGCGCTATGACAAGTCCGGCTCAGGCTGGGGCCGCGGCGACGCTGTCTATGCCTGCGACGTGAAGACCGGCAACTGCACCGATTTTCATGCTTACTTCATCGCCTTGACGCGCAGCATTGGCATTCCCGGTCGGTTTGCCATCGGCGCGACCATTCCCGCAGAGAAAAACCAGGGTCCGGTGGAGGGCTACCATTGCTGGGCGGAATTCTTCGCCGATGGCAAATGGGTGCCTGTTGATATTAGCGAGGCTTGGAAGAATCCGAAGCTCGCCGACTATTACTTTGGTCACAATCCGGCAAACCGCTTCGAACTAACTAAGGGACGGGATCTCATTGTCGATCCACCGCCGGCCACCGGCCCGATCAATTTCCTCGCTTATCCGCTGCTGGAAATAGACGGCGAGGTGGTGAAAGCCGAAACGGATTTTTCCTTTCGCCGCACCTCGGGCTTGAAAGGCTGAACAGCTATTCGGCGAGTCTTGCCGGATTGGTCCCTGCCGGCGTTTTCTCCCGCTCCACCACCGCGCCGTCCGGATCGCGCCAATAATCGCGCTGCTTACGGAACGGCATCAAAAGAGCATTGCCCGTGGTGTTGTCTTCCGCCCGGGAGTAGCCGGGAATGCCTACCACGATCGCTTCTTGCGGGATGTTCAGGCCCAGGGTGCGATGCAGCCTATCCCACCAGGTGAAAACGGTGCCGAAGTTCGATTTGTTCTCCCGCTCGACCTGCGAGTGATGAATGCCGTGCATCCGCGGAGTAACGACTACGTAACTTAGGAGCCGCTCCAGGCCGATGGGCAATCGCCAGTTGCTATGGTGGAAGAGTACCTCGGTTTGAAAGACCAGGTGGTAAGCCGCGAAAGCCCAGGGCGAAATCCCAATCAAGCTCACCTGCACAACGCTGAACGCAGCCGAGAACGCAATCTCGCCGAAGTGAAACCGGAATGCAGTCGAGACATCGAGGTCCGGGTCGATGTGATGCACGTTATGAAATCGCCAGAGAAACGGCACGCGATGGTTCGCGACATGCCAGTAATAAAACGCCAGGTCCATGAGGAGAAAGCTCAGCGCAAACTCCGCCCAGACCGGCAGTACGACGAGATGGATCAGACCGAACGGCTTGTCGGCTGACCAGCGCAGCGCCCATTGCACAGCCGGCTGCACCAGCGCAACGGCGGCGACAAAGGCGAGCGCGGAAATCGCAATGTTGACGGTGAGCCGCCCGAGGAGCGAACGCATGTCTTTGCGCAGCGGATAAAGTCGCTCGATCGTAAAAAGCAGCACGAGCAGCGTGACGGCGAGGATGGGCGCCAGGAGATTATTCATCGGTGATTCGCCCTTTCACTGCGAACGCCAGCAAACTTCGCCGCGCCACGCGGTGTCAATTTCAGAGAAGCGATTTGATCTCTCGCTCGAAGACAGCTTTCTCGGCGAACCCGATGTGCTTGCCGGCAATCCGACCTTCCCTGTCGATGATGAACGTCGTCGGAACCGCTTCGACGCTGCCGAACTCCTTCACAATCTTTTCGTCTGCCATGACCACCGGATAGTTGATTTTGAACCGCTCCACAAAGCGCTTGACCAGCTCCGGCCCGCCCTGATCAAGCGAGAGCCCGACGACGACAACGCCCTTGTCGCCATACTGTTTTTGCAGCTCGACGAGACCCGGAATCTCCTCGCGACACGGCACACACCACGTGGCCCAGAAGTTCAGAATCACCACCTTGCCGTCGAAGTCGGATGACTTCACCCTTTCGCCGCCTAACGCAGCCAACTGCCAGGCCGGTGCAGATGGCCTGACGCTCTTGTCTTCCTCGCCGAAGGCATTGAAGTCCGGAAATGCGATCGCCACAACCACCGCAGCGGCAATCAGGAGGGGCCGAACACGAAACACGAAGGGACTTTGCATCGCGTCTATAAAGACGCATCAGAGTGTCCCATTATTCCCGGGGGAGATTAGAACTGGGGCAGCGTTAGAATCCCGGCACTTTCGAGACGCGTACGACTGCGCTAAACTTTGGCAATGAGCTTGGCGGAGCCTGTATTCTGCGCGACCAGGCACCGGACTGCTCACCGTTATCATCGCGGCCATAGGAGCACTTATTTACAAGCGCCTACTGGTAGAGCTGCGTGGCGCGGGCGCCGATTGCCATTATCGAAATACTTTTCTGTAGCTACGGATCTGTGCCGTGTCCCCCGATTCAAGTTGGTGAGTAGTCCTGCAGGCAGTAGAACACCGATATGACACAATCAACACCTGAGCCGTCGAGCGCGAGTGCGACCTATCTGCCGAAGGAAGAAGCTGGAGTTTCATTCCCACCTGAACGGACCGCGCTGCTGGTGATCGATCCCGTGAACGACTTCCTGTCGGAAGGTGGAGCGGGCTGGGAATTGACGAAAAAGACGGTGGAGATGAACGACGTCATCGCTCATCTCAAATGTGTGATCGAGGCCGCGCGGGCGCGCGGCATTCAGGTGCTGTTCGGACCGATGG
>JACCTI010000484.1 GCA_013812515.1 Chthoniobacterales bacterium | reverse complement strand
CCAGCTTTGCAGCTTCATCTCGCCTAACAAGTCACGCAGCCAGAGCCCGACCTGGCAGCACTGCACGATGTCGGCCGGCGGGCCGGGATCGAGGTCGAAGACCATCACGGTTGGCTTGGCCACATCCTTTTTCTTGGCGAGCGAGGTGTGCAATTCCAGGTCGGCGAGGTTGGCCGCCCAAACGAGCGTGGGCAGATCCTGGGCGAGGCAATAATGCATATCGCGCTGGTTGCCGTGGCTCCAAACCTTCGCCGTCTTGACCCAAGCAGGCCGATGCGATGGGCAATTCTTCTCGTAAAAGAACATGCCGTCGACGCCATTCGGGTAGCGCTTGAGCGTGAGCGGCCGATCTTTCAGATGCGGCAGGAGCACGGGCGCGATCCGCACGTAGTAATCGATCACCTGCCCTTTCGTGAAACCGGCTTTCGGGTACAGGACCTTATTCAGGTTGGAGACGGGCAGCTTCTTGCCTTCGACGATCAGTTCGGCTTTGTCGGCCATAGATTCACCTGTTGAATCGTGGCGCGGGAGTGAGATGCGTTTGCCGCGATGGCGCAGACGGTTTCCGGGTAGCGAACGCTCCTAGCGTGTGGTCTCCGCATTCTGCGGAACGGACTTCCGGCGGCGCGTCACGCCTGGACTTGAAGAGAAAGAAACAACCACGGATTCATTCTTCTTCACGAAAAGAAGCGCTCCGGCGAAAGCATTGGCTGCGGCTGGCAAATGCGGGCAACGCAATGCTCCCAGCTTTCGTGCCCGCTCAGAATTTCAATCTCGACGCGAAGGAAATAGAACGGCACTTCCGTTTTAATCAGCCGCGGAAAACGGACTGCGTCTTTCTCCGTTGTCACGATCATCGCGAGATCACGCCGCAGACATCGATTGATGAACGACTGCAACTCGTTCTCGGCGTAGCGATGGTGATCCGTGTAGCGCTTCGCGATTTCAATGCGGGCGCCGAGCTTTCTTAACCCATCTTCAAAGCTCTCGGGCGCCGCAATTCCACACAACGAACCAATGAAGGCATCGCGCAATTCTTCGAGAGGCAGTTGCTCTCCCGTGAGAACATTCTGCAGATGCAGGGCCTTGTGCGCGCACTCGATGATCTCAGCCGTACGGTTGTATTTGCGAATGCGTTGCACGAGCGCGTCGTTCGGCTCGCCCGTGCTCTTCGTGATGAAGATGTAACTCGCGCGCCGCAGATTCGCCGGCGGCTCGCGCAACGTGCCGCGCGGCAGCAGATACTCGTTCCCGAACGGCGCCTGTCGATCGATCAAGACGATATCAAGCCGGTGCTTCAGATGGAGATATTGCAGGCCGTCATCGAGCAAAAGCGTGTCGGCCTTGAGTTCCTTGATCGCGTAGAGGCCGCTCTTCACCCGGTCTTTATCGACGAGCACGATCACGTCTTTCAAGTTGTTCGCGAGCATGTAGGGCTCGTCACCGGCGGCAAGCGAATCGAGCAAGAGCGACTTGCCGTCGGAGACGATGCGCGGCGGCGGGGGCAACTTCGGGCGGAGGAAAGCGAAGCGCTTCTTCGGCATCGGCTGCGGCACGCTTTTGTAGCCGCGACTCAGGATCGCGACGCGCCGGCCGCCACTCCGCAGGGCGCGCGCGAATTTTTCCACGATCGGGGTCTTGCCGGTCCCGCCGACCGTGAGATTGCCGATGCTGACGACGAGACAGCCGAGCGTCCGCTCCCGCAAGATGCGCTTGCGATAAAGAAAGAGCCGCAGCTGGACAATGCGTTCGTAAACAAAGGAGAGCAGGTAGAGCAGGGAGCGCAGCAGCCTAGCGCGGAGCCCGTGCCGCCGCTCGAGAATGACGTCGATCGCGAACTGCTCGAGTCTCTCGGAGCGCTGACTCATTCCGTGGGATTTCCGATAGCTGACACCGAAATTCTTCGCGTGCTCGCGACCTTTTGTCGGAGTTGTTGATCGCTGATTAGCAAGCGGGCGCCTCGATTGTCCGCGGTGGTAATAATCGTTTGCGCATTCACCTTCGTGGCCGCGCTCCGCATCGCGCGGGCGACGGCTGGCACCGATGCGAGAGTGACGGCGGCAATGGTGGAGCCCGATCCGCTCAGAAAACCGCCGAGCGCTCCGGCCTCTTCGGCGGCTGCGATGACGTCATCGAGGAACGGCATCAGCTTTTTTCGAAACGGTTGGTGCAGATGATCGCGGAACGCGCCTTGCAGATTCATATATTTGCCGGAGGCGAACGCAGCCGTAATCGCCGCCGCGTTGCCGCAACTCTCGACGGAGCCTCTGCGGCTGATTTTTCCCGGCAATAAAGCACGCGCTTTAGTTGTGCTGACCTCGAAGTCGGGAATTAACAGGACACATTTTAACGCAGCGGAGACAGCGAAGCGTTGCCGCGAACCGGCACGCACCACGTTGAATCCCCCGAACTCGGCCGCCGCAGCGTTGTCGGGATGGCCTTCGAGTTCCGCACACAGTTCGTAAATCTCTTCGCGTTTCAGAGGCCGGCCTGCGAGCGCGTTCAGCCCGTGCATGAGACCGAGGCGGACGGTGACGCTGCTGCCAAGACCGCGCGCCATCGGAACATCGCCTGCTACCTCGCACCTGAATGCAAATGGGCGCACACCGGCACGCGCGAAAAAAGCTTCGGCGGCCGCGCGGATCATTGGCGTCGCTGCCCGCGGCGGGCGACCCCGCGCGACGGTGACGTGATTGTAGATCCGCAATGCGACGCCAAGACAATCAAAGCCGGGGCCTAGGTTCGAGGTGCTCGCGGGAACGCGAACTGTCACTTCTTCGATCATCGGCGCCGTCGACAAACGACTAGTGTGGGAACCGACGGCTCGCATATCGTGCTCGTTCCGCGGGAGAAGGCAACGCCCGAGAGACGCGCACGAGCTGATCATTCGCCGATTATTCCTCGAATTGGCAGCAAACGGGCATGATTTATGAGAACATGGAATGGATTCAGCCCGATCTGGTGAGAGCGTTCCAGGCCGAAGAGACAGACGCTTACCGGATTTGTACGTTTCGTGACGGTTGGGTGGAGCGTTATGGGAGTGACGTTCTGGTTTCCTACCAGACGGCCATCGCGCAGGAACGCCTAACGACCGAACTCCGTCTGTGGTCGCTCTCCGTCGGGTTCAATTTCACCCGCGTCTTTGCGCGATTTCTGCCGAAGCAAAACTCCGGGCGCGAGGCGCCGCGGCTCATTACCGGCGACTCGTCGGCCCCTCTGCAAGCAATGGCGCTGGAGCGCGGGTTGCGTTACGGCATCGACTTCGGAGCCGGATATTCCACCGGGCTTTTTGTCGACCAGCGGCACAACCGCACGTTCGTCCGAAGTCTGCGTCCGAAAAACGTTCTCAATTGCTTCGCCTACACTTGTTCCTTCTCCGTGGCTGCGGCAACGACAGGAGCGATGACTACCAGCATCGATCTTTCCAAAAAGTCGCTCATCCGCGGACGCGAAAATTTTCTTCTTAATGGACAACCGATCACCGCGCATCGCTTCGTCCCCGGGGACGTGATGGAGTACTTGCCGCGGCTGGCGCGGAAAGGCGATAAATTCGATCTGATCATTTTGGACCCGCCGACGTTTTCGCGTTCAAAGATCGGCAAAGCGTTCCAAGTCGAGCGAGATTTCGAGACGTTGCTGGTGAACGCGCTGGAGGTCGGGGAGCGTGATTGCCACGTCCTTCTTTCGACGAACTGCACGAGGCTGGACGAGCACGCACTGGAGGTGATGGGACGCTTCGGCCTCAAAGCCTCGCGACGTGCCGGCACTCTGCACCGCGAGGCTGCCTTGCCCGATTTTCCGCTGGGCGTCGGGGCAAGCACGGTTTGGCTGACGCTGCGCTGACTCGCGCCGGTCAAAGCTCGCAGATCGCTACTTTTTGGAACACGCAGACGGCCCTCAACATCCGAATTCATGGAGAGATGGACCAACAACTTTCCGAAAATTCCGGGGACATTGCAGATCGCAGCCTTCGTTACACGAAGGAGCAGTTCGAACAGATCAGGGGGCAAACCGAGGATTACGTGCGAGAAAACCCGACCCGTGCCATGGCCTATGCTCTTGTGGCAGGGTTGGTTCTCGATCGACTCCCGGTTTTTCGGATCATTGGCGGCCTGACACGGCTGTCGTTGATGGCATTGAAGCCAGCGATCTTGATTTACGGTGCGACGAAGCTCTACCAAGCGACGAAGCAGGAAGAGACGTAGGGCTTTACGACTCATTCCCGTCCTCCTCTCCCGGCCCAATCTGAAGGAGTCCAACAAAGGGGAGGACGAACCTAGCTGTCGAGGGTAAAACCGATCTTTACAGTGACCTGCCAATGGTCGACCTCGCCGTTCTCAATGTGGCCGCGGGTCTCCACGACCTCGAACCAGCGCATATTGCGGATGGTCTGCCCGGCGCGCGCCAGAGCATTCGAGACGGCACCTTCTATGCTGGTCGGTGACGAACCGACGAGTTCAATTTTCTTGTAAACGTGATCGCTCATGCCAGGAGCGTGAACCTTTGGTTGGCCGCGAACAAACTCAAATTTGATTCACGTTCAGGTGCGGAGTACGCACATCCGACGGAAGAGTTTTCGGTAGGGGTAACAAGGTGCGCTATCCGCCTCAGGTGGCTGCGTCTTTCAGAGTACCAACGCGGCACATGCAGGACGCCGCAGCGCGCGTCCCTACCAAATGCCTCCCGGCAGCGCACAGGGCCATGTCGACGTGAAACGAATCTGAGCCATGGAGAACAACATTGAGTCGCATCTGATCGAGCGGCGCGTTTTCGAGCCCGCAAAGGAGTTCGCGGAGACGGCGAGCATCGGAAGCCTCGAGGAGTATCGGCGGATGCATCGGGAATCACTCGACGCGCCGGACAAGTTCTGGGCGCGCGAAGCGAGTGAGCTGGCCTGGAGCGCCCCGTGGGAAAGCGTGCTGGAATGGAAAGCACCGTTCGCGAAGTGGTTTGCCGGCGGAAAGCTGAACGTCTCGGAAAATTGCCTAGATCGTCATCTCACCGGACCGAATCGGAACAAGGCGGCAATCTTGTGGGAAGGCGAACCGGGTGAGAAGCGGACGCTCACTTATCAGCAACTACACCGTGAGGTCTGCCGCTTTGCGAATGTCCTGAAACGGAACGGGATTTGCGAAGGCGATCGCGTCATCATCTACATGCCGGCAATTCCGGAAGCAGCCATCGCGATGCTGGCCTGCGCGCGCATCGGCGCGGTGCATTCCGTCATCTTCGGTGGCTTCAGCGCAGACAGTATTCGCGATCGCATCGGTGATTGCGGCGCGAGCGCTCTCATTACCGCGGATGGCGGATATCGGCGCGGGGCGATCGTGCCGTTAAAGAAGAATGTCGATGACGCGCTCCGTGGTGAGACATCGATCAAACGGGTGATCGTTTTCCGGCGCGCGGGCAATGAGGTGCACATCGAAGAAGGCCGCGACGTTTGGTGGCACCGCGAATTGGAATACGTCGACGCGCATTGCCCACCGACGCCGCTCGATAGCGAGCACCCGCTCTACATCCTTTACACGAGCGGCTCGACCGGAAAACCAAAGGGAATCCTGCACACGACCGGCGGTTATCTTGTCGGCACTTATGTGACAACGAAGTACGTTTTCGACCTGCGCGAGAACGATATCTACTGGTGCACCGCGGATATCGGCTGGGTCACGGGACACAGCTATGTCGTTTACGGGCCGCTCGCAAACGGCGCCACGACCTTGATGTACGAAGGCGCGCCGAATTGGCCGGAGCCAGACCGTTTCTGGCGCATCATCGAGGAACACGGCGTCAACGTTCTCTACACCGCGCCGACAGCGATCCGCGCGTTTATTCGCTGGGGCGACGAGTGGGTGAAAAAGCACGACCTCACTTCACTACGCCTGCTTGGATCAGTCGGTGAGCCGATTAACCCGGAAGCATGGATGTGGTATCACGAAAAGATCGGCGGCGGCCGTTGTCCCGTCGTCGACACATGGTGGCAGACGGAGACGGGAGCGATCATGATTAGTCCGCTGCCGGGCGCGATTCCGACCAAGCCCGGAAGCGCGACCCTGCCGTTTTTTGGGGTTGATGCGGCGATTGTAGATGAAGAAGGGAACGAGGTTGGGCCGAATGTCGGCGGCAAGCTGATCATCCGGCGTCCCTGGCCCTCGATGCTGCGGACGATCTACGGCGACGAGGAACGCTACGAGAAGCAGTATTGGAGCGAATTTGAAGGGAGCTATGTAACAGGGGACGGGGCCCGTCGCGACGAGGATGGCTACTTCTGGATCGTGGGGCGGATCGATGATGTCCTGAACGTAGCTGGACATCGTCTTGGAACCTCAGAAATCGAGAGCGCACTCGTTAGTCATGCGAAGGTCGCGGAAGCGGCTGTCGTGGGCCGACCAGATGAGTTGAAGGGTCAGGGCATGGTCGCGTTCGTCACGGTCAAGACAGGTGTGGAAGCGGGCGCCAGTCTCAAGGAGGAACTCCGGCGTCACGTGGGTGAGCAGATCGGGGCAATCGCGAAGCCGGACGAAGTTCGTTTCGCCGAAGCACTGCCGAAGACGCGCAGCGGCAAAATCATGCGCCGTTTGCTGAAAGAAATCGCGAGCGGCAAGAGCGTCACCGGCGACACAACCACGCTGGAAGATTTCAGCGTGCTCGCAAAGCTCAGCGCGGCCGAGGAATAGAAGCGGTCTAGGACTGTCGTCGCCGGGAGCGTTGACCCCAGCCGGCCCAGCGCGGGACCTGCGCCGGCACCGGAGTCAGCGCCCCATCTACGACGGGCGCAGATTCGTAGCGGAAGTAATTGTCGGCACTAGCGGCCCGGCTGTGTTGGGCGTCGAGCAGGCCACGCGCGCACCGCGATTCAGCACCATGGCCACAGCGGAAGCGCATCTCCAAAGCTGCGTAGCCGGTTGAGACTTGTGCTTGATTTCCATTGGTGCTGCGCGCAACTCGCGTAGCCTTACCCCGTGAGCTTCATCGGCACAGGCCTGCGCGAAATCGGACTGAAGGTCCGGCGGCAGAAAACACGCATGGCGCTGCGCCATGAAAAGCGTCTCCTGCAAAAAAGCGAGATCGCGCTGGGCCGGGAAGGGTGCGATCAGGCGGTTAATTTTCCCGAGGTCCGGAACGAGATTGTCGCGCTGAAAAAACTGGAACAGGAGCAAAGAGAGGTCGGCGTTCGGATCTCGCAGATCGAGGACGGAATCAAACAGATTGAGTCGCAGCGGCAGCAGAATGCAAAAGAGCAGACCAACGCGCTGGCGACATTAGAGGAAGAGAAAAAGCCGATGACGCAGCGCCGGATCGAAGCGGAATCAATCGCCGATCTCTGCAATCGCGAGCTGTCCGGGGTTGAGCGGCGTTTGCAGGATAACGACGCGGCCGAGCGCGAGTTGATGCGCAAAATTGCCGAGCTGCAGGCGCAGGTTCCGGCCCCTCCAGATCTTCAGGCGCAGACAAGCACGCTCAGCGCAAAGCGGACGCAATTACCGGAGCAACGTGCCGAAATTTCGCGCGCCCGGATCGGGAGCGCCGATGCG
The DNA here is from genome assembly GCA_013812515.1 of Chthoniobacterales bacterium. GTDB lineage: Bacteria > Verrucomicrobiota > Verrucomicrobiia > Chthoniobacterales > UBA10450 > JACCTI01. Next base: position 8,854 of record JACCTI010000484.1, on the reverse strand, counting down.
TGCCGTCAGGCGAAAGAGAAGCTTACCTTCGAGCAATGCGCGCTGGAAGACGTCGAGAAACGGATTGCTAAAATCCGGAACGACTTCGAAGCGCGCGATCGCACGTTGAACGAGAACGCTCGCGTGCAACAGGATGCTTTGAAGGAAGCGCGCACACATCATCAAACCGTGGAGGAGCGGAAGAACCCCGCTTATCTCAACATCGGTCGGCATCTGGCCACGACGCGCATCGCCCCGCCGAGCGCGCCGCATCTGCTCGACGATGTCCTGCGCCATCGCGGTGCGGTGGAACGGCACTCGGAGCACAAGGCGGAGCTCGCTGTCCTTTCCAGTCAAATCGACAAGCAGGAGCTGCGTAAATTTTACTTTAGCATTCTCTCCGTATTGATTCTCCTGGCCATTATCCTGCCGCTCGTTTTCCAGTCGCCGGCGAAGCGCGAATGGCTGCCGCAGGAGACAGAAGCGATCCTTTCCGTGAACACGCAGCAGCTTCAGCGGGACGATCTCGTCAAGCGTTGGGAGAAGGAGCCTTCCGATGAATGGCAGACCATCTGGTCCGGATTGACCGCGCACGCGCTCCGCACGCCCGTATTGAATCTTTCCCGCGATACCATCCGTGTCACGCGCGGCATGACGGGCGGCGCGTCAGGCGAGGTGCGCGAGTTTGTCTTGGTGCAGGCGAAAGGTGATGTCGCCGGGGTGCTGCATTCGGTCGAGAAAGAGCAAGGGTTTGAACGGCGTCCGATCAGCGGCCTGCCGGTCTGGTCGCGTTCGGATTTCGCCTTGGCTCGCGTGGGACCGAGAACGCTCGCGGTGGGCGCGCCTGAGGAAGTGGAGGAACTGGTGCGGGTGCGGCTTGGAATCAAGCAAGATCTCAAGATCACCGGCCCGCTCTTCGACCGCTTCCAGGCGCTTGACCAGGAGAGCGCGGTCCGTCTGATCTCGAGCGATCCTCCGAATCTCCCGCGTTACTTCAGCCCGATCTTCATGCGCGAACTGCTCGACGCGACGCAGATTTTCGGCCTTGGCTTGACGCTCGGAAATCCAGTCAAAGGCCGTGTGCTTTTGAAGATGAACTCTTCCAAAGCTGCGGACGAGCTCGCCCAGAAAGTGCGGGATGAGCCGCAACGCTGGCTGCGTTTGGAAGACTCGGAGTTCCTCCTCTACGCGCAACCGCCGGAGATTGCGACGGAGGGCACGGGCGTCGAGATCCGCTTCAACGTGCCGGAGGATAGTGCTCGACTCCTCTTGCAGCGCGTTGCAAAGACGTCCTCCTCGCCAACGGTCGCGGGAGACTGACCGGCGAGGCTGCGTCGGTGAAGCGGGACGCCTCCAGGGCGCCGCACCGCGGGAGCGGGCTCGAGCATCTCCCAGGAATCAGAAGACAGCGGTCTCAAAAGTCTTGCAGCGGCGGTCTGTGACCGCTGAAGCCCTGTGGATGCCCGACTCAGAAACCGCGCTCACAGAGCGCCGCTACAGATGCTCTCGTGTTCGTTCGTCAGTCGACTAGCAACGGCAGAGAAAACACAGACATCTTGCCAGTCTGTTGAGCGGGTATCCGCTTGCGCAGGAGGCCTGCGCGAGAAGACGCAGGCTGGAAGCGCGCCAACCCAGACCGCCAAGATGGCTGTCTTCCGTATGCATCATGATTACCGATCTGAAATACGCCTTCCGCACGACGGCGAAATCGCCGGCCTTCACCCCCTGTCGCCATCGTCCCTCTGGCGCTCGGCAGCGGCGCGAACACTGCAATCTTCTCCGTCAGGCTGGAGCCCGCCACCACGCTAAGATGCCGCTGCTGCGCCACGACCCTCATCAATCGATCTTAGCTACGGATGGCGTCTCGCAGCTCTCGTTCACCCACGCGAGGTAAGCTGGCAAGCCATCGACGACTGGGAGAGCCACAATCTCCGCCACATCATAGGGATGCAGCTCTTTCAGCCTCTTCTGAAGTTCGGCGAAACGCGCGCGAGTCGTCTTGAAGAGAACGATCGTCTCAGACGCGTTCTCCACCTTTCCTCGCCAGCGATAGATGGAGCGCGCGCCCGGCAAAACATTTGCGCAGGCGGCCAGTTGCGCCGTAACGAGTTGCTGCGCAATCGTGCCGGCAATCTCAGCATCCGGGAAGGTGCTGATCGCCAGCCAGACTTCGTCAGAAATCATTCGTTAGGCAGGAGCGAGCGCAACCTGCCGGCAAATCCAACCACCGCCCAGCACGACGTCTCCCGTGTAAAAAACCGCGGCCTGCCCCGGGGTGACGGCTTTCTGTGGCTCGTGCAATTGGACGCGAGCACGATTTTCCGCCAGGGGGTAAAGCGTCGCGCGCGTGCCCGGATGGCTGTAGCGGATTTTCACTGTTGCTTCGATCGACCCTGCGCCGCCGGCCACCCGGTGCCAGTTCACCCGATCGATCTCGAACTCTTCCGAGACCAAATCCCCCGCCCCACCGACGATCACCCGATTCGTCTCCGGATCGATATCGACGACGTAACGCGGCTGGGCTGAGCCGCCGGGCAGACCTTTGCGTTGACCGATCGTGAACATTTCTATGCCGCCATGATCCGCAAGGAAGTTTCCCTCCAAATCATAGATGCCGCCCTCGTGAAACTCGTGGTCTCCGAGATGGGAGCGGAGAAACGCCTTGTAATCATTGCCTGGGACAAAACAGATCTCCTGGCTGTCGACCTTATCGGCCACTTTCAACCCCAGCTTTCGCGCGATCTCACGAATCTCCGGTTTCGACCTCGCGCCCAGGGGTGTCAGCGCGCGCCGAAGCTGAGCCTGCCGCAGGCTGAAGAGAAAATATGACTGGTCCTTGCCGCGATCCGCGCCCTTGCGCAGCACGGAGCGTCCGGGGTGATGTTCAATCACTGCGTAATGCCCAGTCGCGATGTAATCACAGCCGAGCGCCTCTGCTTTCTCCCACAGACTCCCGAACTTCAGCTTCTCGTTGCACATCACGCAGGGATTCGGCGTGCGGCCCGCCTGGTATTCGCTGGAAAAGTAATCAATGACGAGCCGCTCGAACTGGTCCGCTTCGTCGACAACGTAATGGGGGATGCCTAACGAGTGCGCAACGCTGCGCGCATCGGCGACGGCCTGTGGTCCGCAGCATTTGTCCTCGGCGCGCGAGATGCAGTCCTGCGGCCAGACTTTCATCGTCACGCCGACGACTTCGTAGCCTTGTTCGCACAGAAGATAACCGGCGACGCTGGAATCAACGCCGCCGCTCATCCCCAGGAGAACGCGTTCTTTTGCAGAGGACATGCGCCGCTAAGTTGACGGGTGCCGATACGCAGTCAACCCCGGGGCCTAGATCCCATCTGACCTATAGATCTGACCCGACGCATGCGGTCTTCACCGGCCGGCTAACAAACGGACTGCCGCGCAGAGTGAACCGCCACGGAAAATCCGCCGAGCGTGTGATCCCGATCCGCGGATCGGCCACCACCACAACCTCCCGCGATTCTCTCTCGCGGAAGCAGTGCCGCTTGTCCGTGGAAAGATCGAGCTCGTGATCACGCATCGTGATGTCCAACGCCTGCGCGAGTTTCCCCGGGCCGGAGCAGAGGCGGCGAACGTCATCCACTCCGCGCCGAGATCGCATCGTCGCGATGCCACGGCGTGGCTCGAGAGCGCGAATCAAAATCAGACCAGTCCGCGGCGCGCCCTTTACGAGCACATTTAACATCCGATGCACTCCGTAATTGAGGTAGATGTAAGCCGTGCCCGGTTTGTTCCTCTCCACAAAGGCGCGTGTGCTTGGCCGGTTAAATGTATGGCAGGCCTCGTCGTTTTCGGTCAGGTACGCTTCCGTTTCGACGACCAGGCCCGCGCACTCACCCCAGACGAGCAGCGTTCCAATCAGCTCTCGGGCACAAAACAGCGGGTCACTTTGGAAGAACGAAGCTGAGAGCACGCGCTGCCCGGCTGATCGCATAGAAGAGCGGCGTCGCGCAAAGACCGCGGCTACTCAGTGGGAGCGAGCTTGTAGCAGACCGGCAGCACGGTTTGCGCCTCCGTCGGATCACCGTCCCTGAACGCGGGGACGAATTTTGCCTCGCGGAAATCCGAGAGTGCGGCATCAGCGAACCCGAGGGAGGGCGGCTCCTCATTCAATACCTGCATCTCTTTGAGATTACCGCTCGCATCCACCTTGATCTCGAGCCCCACGAGCGCGCTCAGAATTTCTGGCGAGGTGATTGTCGGAGGGTGCAAGCCGGTGAACTTCGAATCACCGCCGGAGACCGGTTGCGGCCCGATAAAATCCTTCGCGTCCCTCAGCTCTTTCGGATCCTGGTTCAAAAGTATTCGCAGATGCGGTTTTGCCTCTGAGAAGGCGACGGTCGCAAAGAGAAGCACCTCCACTGGCTGATGGTTGTAAATAGCAGGGGTAAATTTCACCGTCTGAAGCCGCTTCCCGACCTCTTGCTCAAGCGCGTCCGAGCCTGGAGTTCCCCGATACGTCCAACTCTTCAGCACGTCTCCCGTCTTGGATATTGCCGCACAAAACATCACCGCCCCGTTTTCCTGTCCCTTCTTCGACAGCTCCTCGACGTTGATTTGATTGACCAACGACTCCGCTCCCGATTTCAGCACAGCGGGTCGAAACTGCGGCCGCGCCGCCTGGCCGTGCGCGACCGCCGCGAGGGCGAGAAAAGAAAGGAGGCTGACGGACTGAACAATCCTGCGCATGACGACTATGCAACGCACCCCCGCCTTTTACGCAACTTCAAACTGAACCCGTCCGCCGCGGATGCCCGCGCCTGGCGTGTCGAGCAAAGCGTCGAGATTCAGAGTGGATGCGCGCTTGTCCGCACCCGTCCCTTTTGCCACGCTCAGCCCATGCTAAAACTGGAAGGGATAGACCACGTTGCACTGGCCGTGCGCGACGTCGACCGAGCTGTGCGCTGGTATATTGAAGTGCTTGGGTTCGAACCGCGCCATGAAGGAATGTGGAACGGTGTGCCTGTTTTTGTCGGGAAGGGCAGCACCGCCCTTGCTTTCTTCCGCGCTCGAGACGCGGCGATGACGCCCACGAGTCGCGGAGAACAGATTGGGATGCTGCATCTCGCATTTCGCGCCCGGCGCTCTGATTTCGTGTCCGCGCAGGAGGAGCTCACCGCGTGCGGAATCGCATTTGAGTTTCAGGATCACGAGATCTCGCACTCCATCTACTTCAGTGATCCAGACAACAACCAACTCGAAATTACCACCTACGAGCTTGCCGATTAGGACGAGCTGGTCCGGCCGAATAGCTTCGCAACGGCGGAGATGAAGGTGCGCAGCCAGCGCGAACGCAATTCTGCCGCCACATCGCCATTATGCACCGGCCAGGCCAGCACCGGACCGGAAAGAGGTGGGCTTGGACCGTGATCAACGAACGGATCTTTCCAAAGCGAGCCTTGCCGCACACTGAAGAGATCGAAGGCATATGCTTCCTCAGTGGATGCTTCAGTCGATGTCCAGTAAATGCACGGAACCGTGCCGTTCGTGAAGGTGACGAGGCCCGGGTGATTCTGATTCACGTCCAGAATGAGATGGCCGATCTCACCATCGATGCAGTCGTGGCCAGTACAAGGACCGCTTCCGTCGTGGTTCAATGCAGTTGGTAATCGCCAGCCGCGAATCCCGCGGTAGCTCAGGCCTGCGACCCAGGCCATTGCCTCGGGCCACGTCAGTTGTCCATCGCGCGAACGGCCGAGCGTCTTCGGGTAGTTCGCATCCTGCAGCCAGGTGATGTCGCGGCCCGTGTCGTAGATCAAACCAAAGCCACGATCGATCAGCGGCGGCTGAGGCCGGAAGAGAAGACCCAGCCAACGGAAGGGACGGAGGAGCCTGGACCAAAGTGGAGTTTCGTTCCCGTCCGGCACGTTTGAGGCCTTTTCTTTCTAACGAGTGGTTGACTGGAGAGACTCGTAACATTCTTCTTGAGACAAGTCTTGGTCACGATGAAAACCTTTCGCTTCTCCTTGCGCTGCTGCTTTTCGCGACGGGCGGAGCAGCCCGGGCCGCCGATAAAAGCCTGGTATGGCTTTCGTTTAAAGTCACGGGCGCCGCTGCGCGCTTAACCCAACCGTTCGCTCCGCCGTTGTCGAATCTGTCCTGCCGAATACGCGTGCCGCGGAGCAGCAGATGGAGGCCGGGGACGAAATCGTCGAGACGCAAGGCAAAATAGTGCCGGGCGCTCGTGCGCTTCAACTCAGGCCGATCATGAGCAAACAAGTGGGCGAAGTTTTGCACCTGCGCCTGAGACGTACCAGCGGCGAGACCTACAACGCCCTCCTAACCGGCATCAAGAAGCCGTCGGCCTAACGAGAAGATGAGCTGCGCGTGGTAAACTGGGGCTGCGACCCCCGGCTGGCGCGGAATTGCAACTTTGTCCGGCTGGGTCACCGCCCCGGCTACAAAATGAGACGAAGTCGGCGCGGTGCACCTCCTACGCGGTGCGCCCGCAGCAGTTCTTGAACTTCTTCCCGCTCCCACAAAGGCATGGCTCGTTCCGGCCGACTTTCGGCATCTGGCGGCGGACGGGCGGCAGGTCCAGCGTGAGTTCGCTTCCGTCCCTGTTGCCATTCTCGGCCACCGCCGTACTCGTGCTTGCCGCGGAACGCTCAGGTCGCCGACCCATCGCGGGCCCCGGCGTTGGACCATTCGCGGTCGGCGCCGTCGGTGCATGTTCGCGCAGGAGAAATTGCGGAAGCGTGGAGAGGAATGTCTCGAAAGCTTGCAGGTTCGACGTGCTGCGGAAGAGGTTGTGCAGGACCTCGTTTTTGATGTTCGCCATCAGCTCGACAAACATCTCGTAAGCCTCGGTCTTATACTCGACGAGCGGATCTTTCTGCGCGTAGCTGCGCAGATAAACGCCCTCGCGCAGTGCATCCATCGCGTAGAGGTGTTCCTGCCAGAGCCGATCGATCGCGTTCAGAATAATATAACGCTCCAGACTTTTGACCGCAGTCGGCTCCTCGTGACTCGACTTCCGCTCGTAGGAATCCTTAACCTTCTCGATCAGGAACTTCGCGTTTTCGTCCACGCTGCGAGTCTCGAATTGCGCCTTCTCCGCTGAAAGACCAACCGGGAAGGTCGTGTTCACCCAGTGGAGCAAGCTCGCGTAGTTCGGTCCCTCGCCGTCACCTGATCCGAGATGCTCGCGCACCTTCGCGGGCACAGCTTCGTCGATCACCTCGTAGATGAGTTTGCGCGGCTCCTCCGAGTCGATCGTGTCGTTGCGATACGTGTAAACGACCTCGCGCTGATTGTTCATCACGTCGTCGAAATCGAGCGTGCGTTTGCGCGCGAGATAATTCCGCTGTTCGACGCGCTTCTGCGCGGTCTCGACGGACTTGTTCAACCAGGGATGTTCGAGCTCCTGCCCTTCCTCAAGGCCGAAACGTTCCATGATTTTCGTCATCCGATCCGCGGCCCCGAAGTTGCGCATGAGGTCGTCTTCGAAGCTGACATAGAAGCGCGAGCCACCAGGATCGCCCTGACGCGCGCAACGTCCGCGCAACTGCCGATCGATGCGGCGCGACTCGTGTCGCTCCGTACCCATGACAAACAGACCACCCTTATCAGGAATACCCGCACCGAGCTTTATGTCCGTGCCACGACCCGCCATGTTCGTGGAAATTGTGACGGTCCCGGCCTGACCGGCGCGCTGCACGATCTCCGCTTCCTGGCGGTGATACTTCGCGTTTAGCACATTGTGCGGAATCTTCTCGCGCTTCAGCATTCGGCTCAACAACTCGGAAGCTTCCACGCTCACGGTGCCGACCAGGACCGGCTGCTCACGCGCGTGGCAGTCTTTGATCTCGTTGATGACCGCGTTGTATTTCTCGCGCCGTGTTTTGTAGATCCGGTCGTTCGCATCCTTGCGCGCGATCGGGCGATTGGTCGGGATCACGTTCACGTCGAGCTTGTAGATGTCGTGAAACTCGGCCGCCTCGGTGTCGGCCGTGCCCGTCATGCCCGCGAGCTTCTGATAAAGCCGGAAGTAATTCTGAATCGTAATCGTCGCCAGCGTCTGCGTCTCACGGTCGATCTGCACGCCTTCCTTCGCCTCCACCGCCTGGTGCAAGCCATCGCTCCAACGGCGTCCCGGCATTTTGCGGCCGGTGTATTCGTCCACGATCACGACCTTGTTTTCCTCCACCACGTACTGCACATCCTTCTCGAATAGACAGAAGGCGCGGAGCAGTTGCGAGATGTTGTGAATGCGCTCGGCCTGCGCATCGCAATGCTGCTGCCGCTCGACTTTAAGGCGCTCCTTCTCTTCATCCGCGATGGTGCGGTTCAGGTCGATGTCGGTAAATTCGCTGATCAGATCCGGCAGGACGAAGGCGTCCGGGTCATCCGGATTGAGGAAGGCGCGACCCTGCTCGGAGAGATCTGATTCGTTAGACTTTTCGTCGATGGTGAAGAAAAGTTCTTCCTTGAGCGCGAACAGCTCCTCTTTGCGCGAGTCCTGGTAGAACTGGAGCTCAGCTTTATCCATCGCGCGGCGCTTCTCCGGATCTTCCATCATGCGCAGGAGCGGCTTATTGCGCGGCTGGCCGAGCTTCACTTTGAACAAGGAGAGCCCGCCTTCCTCTGTTTTGCCTTGCTCGAACAGCTCCTTCGCTTCACTCGCCAGACGATTGCAAAGCATGTTCTGCTTCCGCACGAGCTGCTCCACCAGCGGCTTCCACTTGTCGTATTGATGGGTCGAAATCGTCGACGGTCCGCTGATGATCAGCGGTGTCCGCGCCTCGTCGATCAGGATGGAATCGACTTCATCAACGATCGCGAAATGATATCCGCGCTGCACCTGCTGCTCGCGCGTCGTGGCCATCCCGTTGTCGCGCAGATAATC
>JACCTI010000334.1 GCA_013812515.1 Chthoniobacterales bacterium | reverse complement strand
TGGCATGCCCACGGTTCGGCGGTCACAGACCGCCGCTCCAGACCTTTTGAAACCGCTCGTCATCTGGCGGTTCGTGCCGCGCGCTGGGCCCGGATTTTCCAGAATTGCGAGGTGAGGGGCGCCGGATCCGCGATCGAACTGATGCCGAGAATCACCGCGCGTTCATGGGCGAAACGGAGGAGCTTCACCGCGGGGCTTTCGGAGAGAAACGCTACCGCGGGGAAGTCCCGCCGCAGAATGCCGAAGAGGTCGACTTCACGATGCGGCAAATCGCCCACGCCATTTTGATCGAGGTCGAGGCCGGCCCCACCCCAGAAATTCCCCACGCCGTTTAGCGCCCATTTGTTCGCCGCGCCTTCCGCTCCACCCGTCTCGACGGGATGGAGGTTGTGATCGAAGACATTCTCGGTGAAGCGATTGTCGTCCGAGTTCGAGCCGAACTTTAGCCCGATGTAATTCTCACGCACGGTGTTCCCGAAGACGTCGTTGCCATTGCATTGATTGAACGAGAGGCCGACGGCGTTTTGCTCCACCTCGTTCTTCTCGAAGCGACTCCGGTCAGTCGATTGGATAATCAGTCCATAAGCACGAAGGCCCCGATTATTGACGAAATGATTCCCGCGAACCTGTAGTTCCTTCGAGAACATGATGGCCGCGCCGGCCGCGTTCTCGGCAAAGGTGTTGTTCTCGAAAATGTTCCCGTCCGAATACATGTAGTGCAGTCCGTAGCGCGTGTGATGGACCACGTTGCGCTCCACGCGCGAGTTGTTCGTGAAGGAAAAATAGATCCCGTCGCGTGTCTCGCTGATCTCGTTGCCGCGGATGAGATTGCCCTCGCAATTCCACTGGTGAATGCCATTGCCCCGACGATTCGCGATCAGCGTGGTGTCGCAATTCTCGGCGCTCTGGCCAATGCCTTTATCAATCGCTTCCGTGGAGGCGGCGATGGTCGTTTTACCTTCGATGCGATTGTCCAGGATGCGGGCACCGAAAACTTTCTTGAGGTAAACGCCGTGGAGTGGATCGGCGATAAAGTTGTGCTCAATCGTGGCGCGATTGCCAGTAACGAAGACGGCTGCATCGTCCTCGGACAGGTTCAAGCCGGAGCCCGTGATGCGCAGATCGCGGACCGTCACGTCGTCGGCCGCAATGGTGATGGTGTTGCCGAGGCCACGAATCTCAGCGCCCGCGCCGCCGATGAGTGTCAGCGGCTTGTCGATCAGGACGGCGCCAGAATGCACGCCCACTTCGAGGTGGATCGTCTCGTTAGGCGCGGCTGTGTCGATCCGCTCCTGGAGCGTGGCGCCAGAATGCACTGGTCGCGAGGCCAAGCACGAGCGCAATGATCTGGGAGCGCAGGCTCCCAGCCTCCCGGTCGCGGCAGCTTGCCGCAACCATCTTTGCGCACCGGACGCGATTCGGAGCATCGGGTGCGTAGCGCGCGAAGATGTTTCCGGCAGGCTGCCGGAAATAATGGGCTGGCAGCCCGTGCTCCTTAAGCGAAGACCTCGCGCGATCATGCCGGTTCCTTTCGCGAGAGCCAGCCTGCGATTACGATTAGCACGACCGAGAACGTCAACAGATACGCGCCGGGCATGGGGAAACTCGACTCGCGGAAGTTGGCGATTTGTTTTACGCCAATGAGCAGCGGGGTGAATGGCTTGATCCTCATCGGCGCCGTCGGGTCGAGCTTGTGCCCCGTATTCGTAAAGGCGGTACCAGAAGGACCCGATAGAGAAGACGCCGAAGTAGCTGTAGATCGCGAAGAGGTCGACGACGTTTGCCATCAGGCCGAAAACGACTGCGCGTAAAAGCAGCAGGATGATCACGCCGAAGACGAATGGCATCCAGACCATTTCGGTGAAGTCGGCCGCCTGAATCACTTTCATGCCGATGTAGTGATTCAGGTTGTTAATCTCGACCAGATGTTGCCCGTTCAATCCGCCGCCCTGGATTTTGTAGCAATAGATGTAGAGATCGAGCCCATCAGAATATTGCGGCGCCACGAGGTGCATCTTCCAAAGCGGGAAGAAGAGCGCTGCGACGATAGACGCCGCGGCCGCCAGTAAGAGCAGACGCGACCAGAGATTTAGTGGTCGCGCCAGGAAGCGGAATTCGCTTCGAAGCAGATCGGCAATTTTCTTAGCCATGGAATTTCCAGTCGCGCAGAGGCTGAGGGATCGAACTTTTTGCCTCGCGAGTTGGTCGTCGCTACGGGGCCGGCGTTGCGGCAGCAGATGCTGGATCGGTCGGCGGAGTTGCTACCGGGTTAGTGGTCGCGGGAGAATTCCCTCCCGCTGGCGGCACGAGGGTCCCGGGTTGAGCTGCGCCCACGCCATTCGTGTAGACAGCGCCCGGAACCGGCTGGCCAGTATTCGAGACAACCAGATAACCCGGCATCTCCTGGTGCAGCGCCGAACAGAAGTTTGTGCAATAGAACGGAAACACACCCGGCTTCGTCAACTTCACGTGCAGCGTTGGTTTCACCCGGATCCATCACGAGGTTGACGTTGTTCTCGATCAATCCGAACCCGTGAATCATGTCGCGGGTCTGCTCGACGTTCGTCACGTGAATCGTCAGATCGTCGCCGACTTGCGCGTCAATCCGATCCGGTACGAAGCGGCTGCGCAGCGCGATTACTTTCGCGTCAACGGTAGTGCCCTTGCGCGTCGTGCCCGTCTGCGTCTTATCCCAGACGGCGCTCGGATCCTTGTTCTCGGTCTTGGGATAAACTTCGATCGGCTCGATCTCGCTAACCTTAAGAATCTGCGCAAAGTGCGGTTCCGGTTCCGTGTAAGCCTCGGCGACCATCTTCATCTTCGCGCCGCTGATGTCGATGAGCTGGCTCGACTCCGGTTGCGATGGGCCAACGTTTACGTGTCGTCCTGCGGAGAGTTTATTCATCGCGACGAGCCACTTGCCGTACGGATGTGCGGTGTCGCTGCCCGCCACCACGAGGTGACCCGTGCTGAAATGCGTCGAGACCTTATCCAGCACAGTCTTGTTCATGTCTTTGCGTTCATCGTCGCTCCATGGCGGCAGCTTCCATTTCGTGATATTCGAACCGATAAACATCGAAGTGTAAGCGTTGCCGAGTCCGTCGTATTGCGTGTGCAACGGACCGAGACCGACCGGCACTTCGCCTTCCACGACCGCTTCGTATTTGATGATCGGCACGCCACGGAAATCACCATCAAACGTCTTGTTGTTGATCGCGGCTTGCAGCTTCTCGAAATTCACAACCGTCACTGCCGGTTGCAGTTTGCCGCCGTAACCGAGCCACTTCCCGCTCGGGTCAACATCGACCCCGTGCGGTGACTTGCCGATCGAGAGGAAGTAGATGACGCCGGGCACCTTCGCCGGATCGAGCACCGTCACTCCGCCCATGTCCTGAGCTTTGCCATCCGCCACTGCTTGCGCAGCGGCCTTCCAGTTCACTATCGCGCTGAAGTCGCGATCCTTTTGTGATGAGTTCGCCTCGAGGACGTCGTGCGCCATTTCCGTGTTGTAGGAAGTCCAGAACGCCCAGCCGCTGCTTGGGCCTTTGCCCGTTAACGCAAGATCCCAATCAAATGGCGGCGTCAGGATTTGGAACGCGACGCTCATCTCGCCGGTCTGCTGATCGACTTTCAACGCGCTGACCATGCCATTGAACTCCGTTGCGTAATTGGTCAAATCAGCCACGCGACCTTTGGGAAGCGAAACGGAAAAACGCGACGCGATTATCAGGTATTCCGTGTTCTCAGTCACGAACGAGGAGCCGTGGTTGCCGCTCGAGTTCGGAATCGGTCCGAGGATTTGATGCGTCTTGAAATCCCGCAGGTCGATCCGCGCGACGCGGTTATTCGCGTTGTCGTTCACAAACAACCACCGGCCGTCATACTTCGATGCCGTCTGCGACAAAGCCGGGTGATGCACATCGCCCCACGTGTAATCGCCCATCATCTTCTTCGATTCCTCGTCGAAGCCGTAACCGGTCGCCGGATAAGGCGCGTAAACCGGAATCGTCGTGATGTGCCGCATCGAGGGAATCCCCGCGACAAACACCTGGCCGGAATGTCAGCCGGAATAGAACAAGTAATATTCGTCCTTATCGCCGGGTGCCACGTAGGTCGCGTCTGCGTTGGCCGCGCGGTCGTTCTTCGTTGTACTCGATTTGCCGCAACCGCCGAGAGCCGCGCTGGCGATCAACGCAATTGCGAGCGCGATCGAATGGTTAGCTGAGATTTTCATCCTCTATCCTTTCTGTGCGACCGTTACTTCACGGTCATCATGCCCTTGGTGCCCTGTGAGTAGTGGCCCGGAAATGAGCAGACATAGAGATATGAGCCCGGAATTTGCGGCGCGTTGAATGTGATCGTGTCCGTTTCGCCCGGTCCAAGGAGCTTCGTGTGCGCGAGCACTTCCTTCGAAGTCCGCGGAACATAATCATGGGCCTCTTCTGACGAAGCGGTATGAAGCCACTTCAGAACGTTCTGCTCATTCACAGCTCGATCGCAGGACGACGAGGTTGTGACCCATCGAGAGCTTCGGCGTGGTGCCGGTGTTCTTCAGTGTGATGGAAATCTTCTGTCCCGGTGTCGCATCGAACGCGGTTACGTCGAACTTCATCGTGTCGTCCGCCTGAACCTGGACGGCTTTCGGCGGCGCTTCGGGCGCGCGCGAGCAACCGAAGGAAAGAAGTGCGCTGCATCCCAGCGCCAGGAAGGGGAGTGACTGCCAGACGGATTTTCTCATGGCCAAACGTTGAGCCGTTCCGCGCAGCCGCGCCTTGATGCAGGTCAAGGCTTCACGCGATTGCGGTGGAAACAATCAGCGTTCGGAATTGAGTAGGCTCATGCGCTATCTCTTGCTCCTGGTCGTGCTCATGCTTGTCGGTTGCGGCCGGGCGAGGCACGAGTCTGCCGCCGCGCAGCATTACGATGTGCGCGGGATCCTGCGCGGGTTTGCGCCTGACCGGTCAACGATCGACATCGAGCACGAGACGATTCCCGACTTCATGCCGTCGATGACAATGCCGTTCACGGCTCGGGATGCTAAGGAGATCGCGGGCCTTCGACCCGGTGACGCGATCGCGTTTCGGCTGGAAGTCACCGCGAAGGATTTCTCGATCAGCAGCGTGAAGAAAATCGATCCGGGCCAAGTGCAGTTACCGAAGCTGATCGAGTCCCCTCCGGCTACGAGCGCGAGTGGAAGGTTGAAGGAAGGCGACATGCTTCCGCAATTCAGTCTAACGAGAGAAGCGGGCGAGCAACTGACGGCAGACACGCTCCGCGGTCATCCGACGCTCATCACCTTCATCTTCACGCGCTGTCCGATGCCCAATTTCTGCCCTCGCATGTCGCACACCTTCGCGGAGCTACAGAACGCGATTCGAAGCGGCAGCGGTGCACTAGCTCACACGCGTTTGCTTAGCATCACGATCGATCCGGAGTTCGACACACCCACCATCTTGAAGCAGTACGCGCAGCAGGAAGGAGCCGATCCGAAGGTCTGGAGTTTCGCGACAGGCAATCCGACGGAGATCGACGAACTCACCAAGGCCTTCGCCGTCTATCGCCAGACAGAAGGCGGCACGATCAGCCACGGCCTAACGACAGGCTTGATCACGCCGGATGGCAAAATCGCGAAGCTCTGGCGCGGCAACGGTTGGATTCCGCAGGAGGTGCTTGCCGCGATCGCTGCAACCGAAGACTAAAACTCGTTTGGAAGAACGATCGCCCGTTATTAGAACGAAGGAGAATCAATCGATATGCCAGACGACCGAGGGGTTCTAGAGCGCGTGGCGGCGCATCCGTTTGTCTTCGGGATGAGCGAGCAGCACATTCGTTTACTGGCGGACGCCGCAATGCGAACGCGTTTCGAGGCGAATCAAATCGTCTTTCGAGAAGGTGAACAGGCGAACCGATTCTATGTCATTGAGCATGGGAGCGTTGTCCTGGAGTCGAATGTGGAGAGCGGCGAAACGGTCGTGATCGACACAATCGGTGACGGCGATCTGATTGGATGGTCCTGGTTGTTCCCGCCGTATGTCTGGCATTTCACCGCCCGAGCTACCCAGCCGACGGCCGCCATTTTCTTCTACGGCACCGTGCTGCGCGAATATTGCGAGAGAGCTCACACGCTCGGCTTCGAGCTGCTCAAGAGGATGAGCGAGGTGATGACCCGCCGTCTACAGCTTGCCCGACGGAAGCTGCTCGAAAGCTACGCCGCACATTGAGCCAGCGCCCCCGCGCGGTCTCGAGACAGCGTAGCCCAAAACCGCGCGCCTTTACCCGCAATACGATTCAAGGGAGAAGAAAACGAATTTGAAAACCAGGAAACCAGAAAGGGAGAGGGGAATTCTTAATCGTCTTTTTTCTGGCTTTCTGGCTTCCAAATTAACTCCTCCTGTCTCCGTCCGAAGCTCCTTCGTGCAGAGCGTCGCCTAGCTCGACTTCCGCAAGTCCGTCCCGCGCGACCAGCCGCTTCCTCATCGGATGGCAGTGCTCTTACGCTCCGAGGCGGCAAAGTTAGGCGTGTTTGTTGAATACTGCCGACACGCGACGACGTGCAGCCCAGGAAAAGTGCGCGCTTGGCCTCTCCCGGAATGCTAGCGTTCCTTTAGCCGCCGGCACCAGCGGCGCCGAAACTTTGGCTGGTTTAGACAAATTCCGCTCTTGGCGGCGTCGCCATCATGAAGACCGCAACGAGGTCATGGAAAATGTCGCCACGCACGAAGATTGGAAGAATTGTTTCGCGGAAGCCGCGCCCGGCCTCGTTCTCTTCGCGCGCCAGTTCGTCCGTTCCGTCGCCGATGCCGAAGACATCGTGCAGGAAGCGTTCGTCAAGTTCTGGCGCAAGCAGCACCCGATCGAAAACCGCGCCCTGCTTTTCGCGACGGTCCGGACCACCGCACTCGATCTCCTGCGGCGCGACGCTCGCCGCGCCCGCCGCGAAGCCGATGTTGTGGCGGGCAGCGAACAATCTGTCGCCCCGCAGTTCGACGGCGCTTCGGAATCACAACAAGCGCTCGCCGGGGCGGTTGATCGTTTGCCTGCTGAACAACGGGAGGTGCTCGTGATGAAGATCTGGAACGAGCTCACCTTCGCGGAGATCGCGAGCATCCTTGGCATTTCGCAAAACACCGCCGCGTCCCGTTATCGCTACGCACTGGCTGCGCTGAAGAAGAATCTGATTCCTCATGAACGAGTTTTCTGATCTCGAAGGTGAATTGAGAGGGCTCCGTCCGGCTGCCCCCTCCGCCGATCTGACGACGCGAGTCGAGCGTGCCTTAACTGAAGCTCCCGCCAACGTCGCGACTGCTGGAGTGCTGCCGCGTCCTCGGGCAGTGCCTGTTCATTGGCTGGGTCTCGGCGTTGGCCTCGCCGCGGCCGCTGCATTTTTGATCCTTGCGCGGGTCAGCGTTGAGAAACCGGCAAAACAGCAGCCGACTGTCGCGGTAGCACCGTCTACCGCGCCCGAGATTGAAACGACCTTGCCGCGGACCCTGGTCCCCGATGGAGTCACGCGCGTGGTTTATCACACGAGCGATGATGGCCTGGTCTTCCCGCGAAATTCCGAAGAGCCGGTGCGTCGCCTGCGCTCGCGTTCACGCGAGACGCTGCAGTGGAAGGACCCCGGGACCGGCGCATCGCTCCGCGTCTCCTACCCCACGGAAGAGGTAGAACTCATTCCAGTTTCTGGTCAGTAACTCGAAAAAGAAAAGCACCACATGAACCCAAAAACCATCGCAGCAATCGCAGCCCTCGGGCTGCTTCCCATCACAGGCTTCTCGCAACCGCCGCCTGCTCCACCTGCGCCGCCCGCCCCTGGCGCGGCTGCCGTCCCGCCAGTCCCACCTGTGCCGGCGGTCCCGCCCAATGCTCGTGGAGATCGTGATCGCGACCATGATCGCGGCGAAAAGCTTCCCAAAGTCCCGGTGACCTATCTTGGAGTCGAAACCTCCTCCGTTCCGACGGTTGTGGCAGAGCAACTGGGTCTCGCGCAAGGCTTCGGGCTCGTCGTTGACTACGTGGTGCCGGACGGCCCCGCGGCGGCCGCGGGGCTCCAGTCTAACGACATATTGAAAATGCTTAACGACCAGATCCTTCTCGAGCCGGATCAGCTTTCGAAACTCGTTCGCAGCTATCCGGAAGGAACAGGCGTGACGCTGACCGTTCTCCGCAAAGGTGCCGAGACAAAGCTCAATGCGAAGCTCGGAAAACGTGAAGTTACGCAACGCCGCGGCCTGATGCCCGGTTTGGAAAAGCGTTGGCAGAGCGGAGACAATTTCGGCGACCTCGGTCCGGAGTTTCAGCAAGAGATGGAGGAGTTCGGTCGGGAGATGGGACGCAAAGGCGAAGAGCTTAGCCGGCAGATCCGCGACCAAATGGGCGACAGGCAGGGCGGCATGATCGACAGTGCAGTAGCGAATGCCCGCAAGGAGGCGCGGAAAGCGCGCGACGAAATACGCCGCGCTGCCGAAGAAGCGCGGAACGCGAGCCGCAACGTTCGCGTCGTGACGACCCGGGATAACGGCGCACTCAAGACGACCCGCATTGATCTCGGTCGGGCGCAGATTACCTACTCCGACGCGCAGGGCGAAATGAAGATTGAGACGATAA
Source organism: Chthoniobacterales bacterium (assembly GCA_013812515.1). Taxonomy (GTDB): domain Bacteria; phylum Verrucomicrobiota; class Verrucomicrobiia; order Chthoniobacterales; family UBA10450; genus JACCTI01. Next base: position 5,497 of record JACCTI010000334.1, on the reverse strand, counting down.
ATAACAAGAAAGTGCTGACTGCGAAAGATCCGCAGGGACGGCTCGTTTTTAGCGGGCCGATCGAAACGAAAGAAGAACTGGATAAGCTCCCGCCGGATGTGCGCCAGCGTTATGACAAGCTGGAGCAGAAAGACATCCCCGCGGTCGCGCCGGCTGTGACGAAAAACAACAGCGGGGATGATGAGGACAACGACAACGATGCGGACGACGAAGGCGACGAGGACGAGGACGATGCGGAACGCGGTGACGATGAAACGGTCCAGGAAGTCTCAGCGAAGCCGGTGCAATCTTTTCCGGCCCGGCGGCTCGGCATCAACTACGTGCTGATCTAGCGTGCGCTGACCGGCGCTCCGCCGGGAGACGAGACGCAGCAGGATCGAGAGAATTCAGCTCTGCTTTTGTGAGCGGACGCCAATGGCCGCGTGGCAATTCTCCCAGCCTCAGCGTCCCGACCCGAATGCGGACGAGGCGTTTCACTTCGTAGCCGATCTCGTAAAACATCCGGCGAATTTGCCGGTTGATCCCCTGCCGCAGAACCACGCGCACCTGCAACGGTTTGGTGGAGTACACCCTCTCCAGTTTCGCGCGCTGCCCATCCAGCATCACTCCGTGGAGTAGCTTCGCGGCCTGCGCCGCATCCCACGCGCGATCAAGTGTCACTTCGTATTCTTTATCGACCTTGTAGCGCGGATGAGTCAGCCGCTGCGCGAGATCGCCGTCGTTCGTCAAGACCAGCAGGCCTTCGCTTTGCGCGTCCAGCCGCCCGACGTTGAAGAGTCGCGGCATGTTCGCTGGAAGCAGATCGAAGATGGTGTCCCGTGCATTCGGATCGGTCCGTGTCGAGACGAATCCCGCCGGTTTGTGCAGCAGGATGTCGAGGCGGCGTTGGGCGCGTAGCATCTTCGCGCCCAGCTTCACGTGGTCGGTTCCCGCGGGTTGGTAAGCGAAGTCAGTGCAAACCCGACCGTTAATGGTCACCCGACCAGCCGCAATTAATTCATCGCAATGGCGGCGCGAACCGACACCGGCGGCAGCGAGGTAGCGGTTGAGGCGCATCTGCCGTCCAGAATTGTGTCAGTGATTTGAACACAGCGGCAAGCCTCACGCTCATCCGCCATTCACTCAACACCATTCGTTAGGCCTCGGGTTTCGTCTTCGGCAGGCCGAGCACTTTCATACCATCCTTGAACTGACCGCGTTTCCTCAGCAGTTCGACCCGCTCGAACCGCTTTAAGACATTCCGTTTGGCTGTGATGGTGCTGGCGCCTTTGAGACTGCGATGCTGCGACATAAGAAAACTCCTCGAAACTGAGGCGGGAACGTAGAGGCTCCCGCTGTTTTTTCAACTGCCGGTCGTCCGCGGCTCTTCAAGGCAGGTTACTGAGCACGACGTGCGGACCGCAAGTAGTCACCTGGTGATAGAGATGGAAACGCGCGGTTAGTTGCTCCTGCCAATAACGGGTGCGGTTTTTTCCGATAATCAGGAAAACGGGATGCGACTCGGCCATCTTCTCGACTGCGGCCGCGGGTGGAATCGCCCCGACATTGAAGCCGGGTGCGGCGGCCTGCTGGTTTTCGCTCACTAGGGAAACGCGCCGGGCAAGATAAAATCCGAGGCTGCTTCCACGCAACGGAGAGCCTTCGTAGAGCACCTCGCCTGTCTTTCCGAGATCCGGTTGCACAAGTTCCGCCGCGTTTGCGAGCGAGAACTGCGCGCCGCTCCGGGCAATCTCTTCGGCCGTGATGAGGCCCACCGGCACCATACCGAGAAGGACCAGCGCCAATCCGAGCACCTCGCGCTGCCTCCACACAACGTATGCGGCTACCGCGCACGAGACAGTAATCGAGAGCGCCATCAGCATTACCATGGGCCGGAGTCCCACCCATTCCGATGCCGTCAACGGCGGAAGCGCGAGCGTGTATCCAGCGGTGGCCGAGCTGCCCAATGTCAGACCCGCGGTGAAGACAAGGCCTATCCCCGCGAGACGCAGCGCGCGGGGTGTGCGGTCCCAGGCCGAAGCGGTCCAAAGAGCAAATCCGCCCCACATGCTCATCGAATGATATTCGAGTCGGGAGGGAAGAAAAAGCAGCGGGAGAAAGCCGACCGCAATCCAGCAAAGTGGCAGCGCATCGGCGAAGTCGAATTCGTGAGGTCGAAAGACCTTTCGCGAGGCAAAACAAACTCCAGGCAGGACGAGCAAGATGGCGGGAAACCACCACGTCCCGTGTGCGAGCAGAAAGCCGGAAAGTGGAATGCCGTTCGCTTTCGGCACGTTTCCGCTGGCGAACGGAACCAGCCAACGCAACGCGATCTCAGAAAAAGCAACCTGCTCATGCAGTTTGATCCAAACGAGCCAGGGCAAGACCAAGGCAAGAAAGAGAAGCGGGCCGGGCCAGTGCAAGAGGAGTCGAAAGCGAACCCGCACTTCCCGATAGGGGAGCGCAAGGAAGCAGAAGATCGCGGCGGGATACACGAGCGCGGTTATGCCTTTCGTCAGGAAACCCAAGGCAGCAAAAAGCCAAACGCCGGCAAACCAGATCGAGCGCTTCTGTTGTTGCTGGTATCCGCAGGTCGCGCAGAAAATCACCGCTTCCAAGGTGGCAGCGAAGATCGTTTCCGCCGTGGCGATCCGGCCCCAAATCGCAGGCCCAAGACAACAAAGATGAAGCAGGCCCGCGCTGAAACCACGCCAGTAGCCGGCCAGCTGTTCGCCGATGAGAAATGTGAGCGCTACTGAGCTGATCATAGCGGCCGCGGTAGGCAATCGCACTGCGGCTGCGGTTACGCCAAAAAGCTTGTACGAACCGGCGATCAGCCATTGGACGAGCGGCGGATCGTGCGGCGGCGCCACGTCACTTCGGGTCATCTCCAGGGCGGCACTCGCATAGTAACCTTCGGCGCCGTTGTGGACATCGCTCCAGGGCGCAGTGCCAATGTGCAGGATGGCCGCCAGCGTCACCAGAAATGCCAGGAGCGCGTGACGCGTCGGTGGCGGCGGCAACACGCCGGGATCGATCAGCGTTTCCCCTATTCCGAAGGTACGGGTTCCGGCTGCCACCCTTACTCCCTCAAGGTCGTGCTCACAATCGCGAAGAAAAAATTTAAGACAGACGGGAGCACGAGCGCGAGTTCATGCGAGAGTCGCCGTCCGGTACCTGTCCCAATCTTCGGGCAGCCGAAGCAATTTCGCCGAAGGCATCTCGATAATCGCGAGCGTCTGCCGGCAGGTGGCGATCAAGGTGTCATCGGCGGGTCGCGTAATGCGGAATGCGCACCAAAAGCGGACACGTTCCAGCCGATCCAGCCAGCCCTCAACAATGAGGCGATCGCCGAGCGCAGCGGCGCGTCGGTAGTCGATTTCGGTTCGCACCACGACAGGATATTTCTTCTCCTCCGTCATCTGTCGCAGCGGCAATCCGAGTTGCTCCGCGAGTAACGTCCGGTTGATCTCGATGAAACGCAGGTAGGCAATGTTGTGCACGACCGCCGCGCAATCGGTGTCGAAAAACATCACCTGCACTTCGCTGCGGATGCGCGGTCTGTCATTGCTTGGCATGGCCGACAATCAGCCGCAAGGCGCGCGCGAGGCAATACGAATGTGGGAGGCCAGCTGACAGGCGCGCGGTTCGGCTAGCGAAAGAACGCGCCGACCGTCGCAGTTGGAGCCGGGGCGGTGACCCCGGCTGAGAAATGCAGGTCAGCACGCCGCTTCGTTCGGGATCGATAGAGTCACCGCGCGGTCGCCGCGCCAACGTCTCTTCCAGTTTCGCTGAGGAGTGAAAGCACCGCGGCAGTCACTTCCTCGGCAGGGACAGCTTTCATGCAGCGGAAATCGATCGGGCATTCGCGCAAAAAACACGGACTGCACTCGACGTGATGACGGAGAACGATGTTGCCCGCGCCGAGCGGTCCAGTGAGGCGTTGTTCAGTGGAACCAAAAACGGCCACCACAGGTACTCCGACGAGTGTGGCAAGGTGCATCGTTCCGGTGTCATTAGTAAGAAGAAGACGACAGGCGCGCAGCTCGGCAATCAGCTCGGCCAGGCTCGTCTGGCCGATGCGATTAACGCACCCATCGCCGAGTTGGTCTGCAATTGCGCTTCCAATTTCCGCATCGACGGCCGTGCCGAAAAGGTGCCATTGCACTGATTGTTGAGCCGCGACGGCTGCCGCCACTTCCACGAATCGCTCCGGGAGCCAGCGCTTTGCAGGACCATATTCAGCGCCCGGGCAAAGTCCGAGCTTGAGCTGTGCTGCTCTTCCATTTGGCGGCGGAGCCATGGCGGGTGAGTCGCTCACCTTCGTGCCGAGATTTCGCGCGATTTCGAGATAGTGGTAAAACTGATGCTGGATTGGACCCTGTCTCGGCAGGTCCGGAACGATCTGATTCAGGAGCCAGGAACGATGATGCCCGCGATAACCGACGCGCCGTGGGATGGCGGCGAGCCAAACTTCGAGAGCAGCGCGAAGTGAGTTGGGAAAAAGAATCGCGGCGTCGAAAGCAGGTTGTTGCTTAAACAAATGGGCGACGTCGAAAAGGGACTTCGCCGGCAGCGCGACAATCTCGTCCACCTCCGGAAGCAGCTGCCAAACCGGCGCAAGTTTCCTAGGAACCGCCAACGTGATATGCGCATCCGGCCGGCCCTTCTTGATCGCGCGCACTGCCGTGGCGCTGATGACGTTGTCCCCTAACCAGTTGGGACCGCGGATCAGAATGCGAAACGACTTGAGGGGCTCGGCGGACGGCACGTAGACGCCGCGCTTATAGCGGGTGAGAAGGAAATTCGGCTGCGGCGTTTTCCAGCGGTTATGCACCCAAAACCAATCTTCCGGTGCAGAGCGGATCTGCTGCGCGATGGCAGCGTTGACCTTGGCCGTGATCGACTCGACCGAGTCACCGCTGGCGTCGATCCGGGGCGTGAAAACCATGCGCCAGCGCGCCGGACCGTCTGTGTAGATGGCGGCGCCAAAGAGCGCGGCCGTGGTTCGCTTCGCGAGCAATCCTGCAAGCGGCGTTGTCGAAGCGAGCCGGCCAAAGAACGGCGTCCAGAGCCCATGATCGCCCGCGTGTTGATCACAGAAGATCCCGATCAAGCCGCCGGTCCGCAGGAGCGAAATGGCTTTCTGAAATCCTTCTCGGCGATCGAACAACTCGACGCCCGCGCGCGCGCGTTGTCGCCGGACATCGGCATCGATATGCGGATTGCTGAGCGGCTGGTAAACGGTGCTCAACCGAACGTAGCCGAAATATCTCGGAAACAATTGCGCAAATAATTCCCAGTTCCCGAGATGGCTCAGTGCCATGACGAGCGAGTGACCCGCACGCAGCTCCGCGTGCACGAGATCGGGGTTCTCAAGCGAAACGCATTCCGCCACTTTCTCCAGCGGCATCGAGCCGAGCTTGACGCTGCAAATGAGGTTGGCGCCGAGCCGCTGGAAGTGTTTCCGCGTCAGGCTGCGGATTTCGCGCGGTGATTTGTGCGGAGCGAAAGCGAT
>JACCTI010000324.1 GCA_013812515.1 Chthoniobacterales bacterium | reverse complement strand
GCCAGTCATCGTCTCTCGCGGTGTTGCTCTCCTACATCCGCTACGGCCACGGCCATGGAATCTGGTATGGTCCGGCCTTGGATCCGGAATCGGCCGCGCTCTTTCCGAAGGATTATGGCTACGGCTTGCTCGCAGTCTACGCCGTCTGGCTGCTCGTGATTTTGATCCTGTACCCGCTCTGCCGCTGGTTTGCGGAGTTGAAACACCCGTGGCTAAGCTACTTGTGATCCACCGAGCCGCCTCGTCCTTCTCAAAGCGGACCTGTCCGCCGTAGCACTTGCGGAGGCGGATTCTTCACCTACAATGGCACCTTCGTTATGGCAGAAAGCAGTGACACGATGGACATGAAGGAGTTCCAGCTCCACGAGAAAGATACCGGCAGCGCGGACGTGCAAGTAGCACTTCTTACCCGCCGGATCGCGCAGCTGACGGACCACCTCAAGAGTCACGCCAAGGATCATTCCTCGCGACGCGGTCTCCTTAAAATGGTGGCGATGCGCCGGAGCTTGCTTGATTACTTGAGCAAGTCGAACTCGGACAGGTATAAGAACCTGCTCGAGAAGCTCAACTTGCGTAAGTAAGCGCAAGCGCACCCTGGTTTGTCTCCGTCACGTCGACCACGGCTCGGCGCCATTCGCAAGAAACAAGTAAACCCGGCGGTCCGGGCCGCAGATCCACTTCTGATTTGAGGTTTTAGGGCCGAAAGCTTGCGGCCTTAAAACCTACAATCAGGGTGACCGGCCTGGAACTCGCCAATTCCAGAAATAGTTATGCAAAACAAGGTCACGGCCCAAATCGGGTCCAGGCAGATCTCAATCGAGACGGGCAAAATCGCGAAGCTCGCTGACGGCTCCGTCATCGTTTCCTGCGGCGATACGATGGTGCTCACGAGCGCCGTCTCCGCCACGCAAATCAAAGAAGGGCAGGACTGGTTTCCGCTCACGGTCGATTATCGCGAGAAGGCCGCGGCGGTCGGAAAGTTTCCCGGCGGGTACTTCAAGCGCGAAGGCCGCCCTTCCGAAAAGGAGACGCTGACCTCGCGCATGACGGATCGCCCGCTCCGCCCTCTGTTTCCGGCCGGTTATCTTTACGACACACAGATCATCTCGATGCTGCTGAGCGCGGATGGGCAAAACGATCCTGATATTCTCGCCATCAACGGCGCGTCCGCCGCGCTGACCGTGTCCGATATTCCCTTCGCGGGGCCGATCGGCGCTGTGCGCGTCGGACGGGTAAATGGCGACTTTATCGCGAATCCAACGCACGATGAGCGGGTCGAGAGTGATCTCGATCTCATCTACGTCGGGACCGAAAACGACGTCATCATGATCGAGGGTTCCGCGCTCGAAGTGCCGGAAGAAGACTTCGTCAAGGCGTTAGAGTTCGCGCACGAACACGCGCGCGAAATGATCCGCATCCAGCGAGAGCTCGCCGCGCAGGTCGGCAAGCCGAAACGCGAGATGCCGTTGATGACGGTGAATCAGGATATTCTCGAGGTCGCTTATCAAATCGCGGGCGATCGGATCGAAGGCGCGCTCTACAACGAGAAGAAAGTCGACCGCAGCAAAGCGGTCAACGCACTCAAGGAAGAAGTGAAAACAGCAGTCTTGGAGAAGTTTCCGGACGCGGACAAGTTCGCGATCTCCCAGGCTTTCGATTACGTCCAAAAGAAGGCCTTCCGTATCAGTGTGCTGGACAAGCAGAAACGCATGGACGGGCGCGGCTATCAGGATCTTCGCACGATCAACTGCGAAGTGGGCGTGCTTCCGCGCGCACACGGTTCCGCCATTTTCCAGCGCGGGGAAACGCAGGCGTTGGCGCTTGTCACGCTCGCGCCGATTGAAGAGGCGCAGAATATTGATGCCTATGGCGGTGGCGAAACTTCGAAGAGTTTCATCCTCCATTACAGTTTCCCGCCGTTCAGCGTCGGGGAAACCGGGCGGACCGGGGGCGCCAGCCGCCGTGAGATTGGGCATGGCGCGCTTGCCGAGCGTTCACTCGAGCCAGTGGTGCCCGGCACGGATGATTTTCGCTACGCGGTCCGTATCACGAGCGAGATCATGGAGTCAAATGGCTCGAGCTCTATGGCGAGCGTTTGCGGTGGAATGCTCGCGCTCATGGATGCCGGAGTTCCGATCAAGACACCGGTCGCTGGAATCAGTGTCGGTCTCGTGACGGAGAACGACGAAAGCGGGCAGCTGAAACGCTACGAGCTGCTCACCGACATCATCGGTTCCGAGGATCATTTCGGAGACATGGACTACAAGGTCTGCGGGACGGAAGCCGGCATCACCGGATTCCAGTTGGATCTCAAGCTGCCAGGCGTGAGTCACAAAATCATGGCCGAAGCGACCATGCGCACGAAGGAAGCGCGCACTAGGATTCTCGGGATGATGGCGGAAGCTATCGACAAGCCGCGCTCGGATTTAAGTCGTTACGCACCGCGCATCGAGACGATCAAAATCAATCCGGAGAAGATCGGCGGACTGATCGGGCCCGGCGGCAAGACGATCAAAGGCATTGTCGCTGAGACCGGGGCTGAGATTAACATCGAAGACGACGGCTCGGTCCATATCTATGCGACCAGTCCCGAGAGCATGGCGCGCGCAAAGGAGATCATCGGCGGCATGTCGCGCGAGATTGAAGTCGGGCAGACTTATCACGGCAAGGTTGTCTCGATCAAAGAATTCGGCGCGTTCGTGGAAGTTTTCCCCGGAAAGGACGGCCTCGTCCACATCTCCGAGCTAGCGGACTTCCGGGTCAAACGCACCGAGGATGTCGCGAAGGTTGGCGAGTTGATCTGGGTCAAGTGCATCGGGATCGACGACAAAGGCCGCGTGAAGTTAAGCCGCAGAGCCGCGCTCAAGGAACGCGCGGAAGCCGAAGGCGCTGGCAGTGCTGATGGCGATGCGTCTCAGCCATCGGAAGCACGCTCCGAGCGTCAGCCTGTCCACTAGCGGAATCGAGCGTTCTTAAAGCGGGTCGTTGATGCCGGGTTCGACCGGGCGAACCCGAGCGCATCGAGCAACCGGTCGGTTAATCTACAGAGGGATTGTCCCTGTAACCTTACGCAAGCTGGAGCGATTCCCCACCGCGGGTCGCTTCATACTCGCTAAAAAGGCCGATCGAAACACGGCGCTCCACCCCGGTGAAACCCGCCCGCTCGAGGGCTTGCATTACGGTTTCCGGAGAGACGACTGTTTCCATTGTGTCCCAGTAGTAACACATCATCTGTGCGGCTTGGTTGCTGCCTGTTCCTGCGCGGACTACGAACGGCAGCGTGTGTTTGAAGTAGAGCTTCAGAATAAAGCGCGCGATCGCGCTTTCCGGTAACGTCAATTCGAGGAGCAGGGCTTTCCCCCCTGGCTTCAGGACACGATGATATTCGACGAAAGCACGCTCGAGATCGTCAACGTGGCGGAGAGCAAAACCCATGGTGAGGAAGTTGTAAGTCTCGTCCGCGACCGGAATCGTCTCCGCGGTCGCTTGAATGTGCTCACACGCAAGCGTCTTCCTTGATTCCGCTATCATGCCCGCGCTCGGTTCGAGACACGTAATCAGCTTTTCATCTCCGACGATGTCTCTGATCGCGCGCGCCGTCGGCCCGGTGCCGCTCGCCACGTCCAGGACGCGCATTCCGGACGCGAGTCCGGCGCGGCGCAAGGCGCTTCGGCGATACCATTGGCCGGAGCCGAAGAATCCCAAACGTGCGATCAACTCATAATGCGGCGCGGCATCATCGAAGATCCTGCGGAGAAAGGTCTGCTTCTCAGCCGCGCCCTTGTAGTAGTCAATCAGTGAAGCGTGGGGGCGCGACATTGCTGCGCACGTTGGCGGAGGAAGCGGCCGCGTCAACCACCAGGCGATTGACCTTGGCTCTGAAGCAGGAATGCGCCCGGCATTTGCGAGGTGCGTCGCTTTCGCTCAGGATGACGACTCATGCCGACGAGCTTTTCGAATAACTCTCTAGAAAGAGACGCATTTATGTCGCGATCGACACCGGACTCCTCAAGCCAAACATCAGCGCATGGGTCGGCAATCTCTACGGGTCGAATGATCCGCGGCGCGACAGCGGCTTCTCCATTTTTTACATGGGCATTAACATCGGTGCTGTCATGGCGCCGTTGGTCTGCGGCTATCTCGCGCAGAGCGAAGGGTTCAGGACGCGGCCGCGCTCTGCTGGCTTCAATCCGGCCACCAGCTGGCACTGGGGTCTTTTGTGGTGCCGAAGTGGGAATGATTCTTGGACTCATCGTCTACGTCTGGCAGCGTAACCGGCTGATCGATGCCGGACATCGTGTAAGCCAGGCGCGTGGCCAAAAAGCAGAAGCCACACCGCCTGCGCCTTTGACGCGCCAGGAATGGAAGCGCGTCGCTGCCGTCTTCGTCTTCTTGCTCTTCACGATTCTTTGTTGGGCCGCCTAGGAGCAGAAGGGCGCTAGCGTGAACCTTTTCGCGTTCAAACTCGTTCGGACCGAAATTTTCGGCTGGCGTTTTCCGTCCAGCTGGCTGCAATCATTGACCCCGCTTTACGTCATCATGCTCGCGCCGATCTTCTCCCTGCTCTGGGTGCGCCTTGGCAATCGCCAACCGTCCAGCCCAGCCAAATTCACCTTTTGCCTCTTGTTCATCGGTCTCGCCTACCTGCTCATGATTCCTGCTTCACTGCTCACCGCTTCCGGTCAAGTGAGCCCGCTCTGGCTCTTCGGCCCCTATTTTCTGGAGGTCTCGGCGAGATGTGGCTCAGCCCAGTCGGCCTCAGTACTGTGACCAAACTGACACCGGTCAAGCTGCTCGGCATTATGATGGGCGTCTGGTTTCTGGCCGCCGCCTTCGGCAATAAACTTGCAGGTTATCTGGGAGGCTTTTTCGTAGCCGATCCCCAGGTTCTCGTTAGACTCTACGGCGGGATCGCC
>JACCTI010000428.1 GCA_013812515.1 Chthoniobacterales bacterium | reverse complement strand
CGGCCCCTTCGAAGATCTGGTCGATCTTGCCTGCCCGAACCAGCACCGAACCGGATTCGATCACGCGGCCGTCGCCCACAAAGATACGTGCGTTTTGGATCAACCACGAGCGTCCGCGCTTCGTTTCCCGCGCGAGAATCTTCGCCTTCGTCAGGTCCTCGCGGCTCCAGGCCTGGTAGCTGCCAAGAATGATGAACGGCAGGAGCGCGACCAGCACCCAGAGCTTCGCGGAGGGCCGTAATTTTTCCTCCTTCTCCCAACGGAAAAGCTTCGCCGCAATGAAGGTGCCGACGGCCGTCGTAATCAGAAGCGCGAGCGTGGCCTGCCAGTTGTGCAGAATGGTTTCGCCGTGTTGCAGGATACCGGCCATGCCGGTCATCAGGTAGGTCGCGGGGATGAATTGCGTCACGCCCTGCAGCCACGTCGGGAAGAGGGTGATTGGAATAGTGATGCCGCTGAGAAAGAGCATCCCCATGTAGAGCGGCTGAATGAGGAGATTGCTTTCCTGCGAGGAATTGACGACCGCCGCCACGATCAAACCGATGGCGCGAAACGCGATCGCACCCACCGCCACAAAGAGCAGAAACGAGACGAGGTTGTGCGGAAGCAGCATTCCGTAGAAGCGGTTCGCGAGGAAAAGCGTGAGCAGCACCGCTGGCAGGAACAAGAGCATGCCCGTCGCAATGGATGCGACGAGCAGCGGGACCGGCGAGATGGGCGTGACCTTGTAACGGCGGAGCACGTTTGCCTCGCGATCCATGACCGCGCGCATCCCGGCGCCGTAGAGCCCATTCCCGAGAATGCCGAGCGCGAGCACCATCGTAACCACCTGATTAATGGCAGCGCCTTGTTTCGCATCGAAGAGCTGCGCGAAGACGAAAAAGAAAATCAGCGGGAAGAAGTAGTTGAAGAAGAGGACGGCCTTGTTCCGAAGTGCAAGCTTCAGATCGATCCGCATGAGCGCGAGGTAAGCTTTCATTCGTTAGGCGAAATCAACTTGCAACGGTTTCACGCGGGTCGCGCAACGGGCGGTCCCGCCGCGCGGATTGTAGCCACGTCGCTGTGTCGACGCGCCAACGTGGGACCAACGGCCGCTCGGTTCGCGTCTCACGCGCGTTACCGCGACACAGCGCCGTTGCTACACTGCTGTGAATCGCGCGCATGCTACAGCCGATGTTCTGATAACGAGCGCGCGCGCTGGAGCCGGAAATGAGCTTCGCCGCCATTTCAATCCCGCAGCTTTTTGCCCGTCAGCTCAATGAAGACGTCTTCGAGTGTGGGGCGTTTCAAATGCACGTCTTCCAATTCGATTCCTTGCGCGTCGATCCACTTCACCATCTCCACCAGCGTCCGCGCGGGGCGCTTCGAGCTGATCGTGAGATGCCGCCGATCTTCGCTGAGCAAGGTACGGATCGCCTCCGGCCAAACCGGCAGTTCCCCATCGGGCGCGGGGCGGCTGAGCGTTGCTTCGATGCCGGATTGGTTTGCGCTTTTCTCCTGTAACTCCCGCGGCGTCCCGAGCGCAATGATTTGTCCCGCGTCGATAATGGCGACCCGATCGCAAAGGCGTTCCGCCTCTTCGATGTAGTGCGTCGTCATCAGGATCGTGCGCTTCTCCGCGCGCAGCTCCTCGATGAGATCACGGATTTCCAACCGCACCTGCGGATCAAGGCCGGTCGTCGGCTCGTCGAGGAAAAGCATTTGCGGATCGTTGATCAACGCGAGCGCGAGCGCCAGCCGTTGCTGCTGCCCGCCGGAGAGCGTGACGTAGGCCGCATCTTTCTTGTCCCACAGCTGCAAGCGCTTCAGGAGCGGTTCGCCTTCCACCGTGCGCGTATAGAAAGCGGCAAAAAGATTTACCGCTTCGCGGACCGTGATCTTGTCCGGCAGATTCGTCGCTTGCAGCGCGATGCCGATGCGATCCTTCAAACGTTTCGTCTGCAACTCGGGATCCAAGTCGAGAACCTTCACCTCGCCGCCGCTACGCGGGCGCAATCCTTCCAGGATTTCGACCGTGGTCGTCTTGCCGGCGCCATTTGGCCCGAGCAATCCGAAGACCTCACCGGGTCGGACTTCAAAGTCGATTCCTTTGACCGCTTCGAAGCCGTCGTAAGACTTTCGCAAACCGCGGACGTAGATCGCGAATTCGTTGTTCACCCGATGCGGCAATGCTGGAACCGAAGAAACGTGCAAGTGGATTTGTCTT
>JACCTI010000424.1 GCA_013812515.1 Chthoniobacterales bacterium | reverse complement strand
ACGCGTGAATCGCTGATCTTCCGATCGAGCACCAGCTCCATATTCCCGGTGCCTTTGAACTCCTGGAAGATTAGCTCATCCATGCGGCTGCCGGTTTCGATCAGCGCGGTCGCGACAATCGTGAGCGAGCCAGCTTCCTCCGTGTTACGCGCCGCGGCGAAGATCTTGCGTGGAATCTCCATCGCGCGCGCATCGATACCCCCGCTCATCGTGCGGCCGCCACCGCCCGTCGCGTTATTGAACGCGCGCGCCGTGCGCGTAATTGAATCGAGTAGAATGAAGACGTGCTTCCCTGCTTCCACCATTCGCTTCGCGCGCTCCGCGGCGAGCTGAGCAATACGGGTGTGGCTCTTGATATCGCTATCGTTCGAGCTCGCCATGATTTCTGCGCCTGGGCAGGAGCGACGGAAATCTGTCACTTCCTCCGGCCGCTCGTCTACGAGGAGAATGATCAGCTTCATCTCGGGATGATTCTTCGTAACCGCATCCGCGATGTGGTGCAGCAGCGTCGTTTTGCCAGTTCGCGGCGGAGCGACAATTAAGCCGCGCTGGCCCATGCCAAGGGGCGTCATCAAATCCATTACGCGGGTCGTATATCGTTCCGGGACGGTCTCCAGCTTGATTCGCTTGTTGGGATTGATCGTAGTCAGCTCTTCGAACGGCGTGAGCCCCTGATATTTAGTCGGCTCGTCGTCGTTGATTTTGTTCAGACGCATCAACTGCGGCCCGCGATTTCCGCGCCGTGTTTCGCCTTGAATCCACATGCCGTCGCGCAGCCCAAAACGACGCACGATTTCCGGCGTGACGAAGATGTCCTGCGGGGTCTGCACGAAATTGCGCTTCGCATCGCGCAAGAAACCGAAGCCTTTCCCTGAAATTTCTATGACACCTTCGCCGAACTCCGGTTCCCGCTGCAGGTCTCCGTTTTGCGAAGAACCATACCGGTCGCGATCTCTGTCGCGATCCCGGAAGCCACGCTCGTTCTGCGGCGGCATCACGGTGGACTCGGCCTCGGCGACCACTTCGGTCGTCTCCGGATTTCCGAGCTCCATTTTCTCCGTCACATCGCTCCCCGCGACTTTTCGGGCACTCGCGACGTCGGAGGAGCCTTCTTCCGATCCGTAGTTTCCGTTCCCGATCGCGCCGCTGTTCTCGCTTACGACCACAGCTTCATTCTTACGGGGCGGAACCTCTCGCGTCTCCTCACGACCGGGGTTCGCCTGCGTCGCATCGCTCGCACGGTCATGTCCCTGGTTTCTGGCGCGGGGAGTGCGCCGCGGCGGACGACGACGACGCGCGGACGGAGGCTTCGTCTCCAGCGGTTGCTGATTATCGGATTCTTCGCTCATATTGAAACTGGTTCGGCCAGCGGGCACACGACAACGCGGAAGGCCCGGCGCTGAACTCCTTAAGCCGGCAACTTGGCCAGCAACTCGTCGGAAATATCTAGATTCGAATAGACGTTTTGCACGTCATCGTCGTCTTCGAGGCTCTCGCACAACCGCAATACCTGGAGCGCGGTCGCCTCATCGACGACAGGAACTGTCGTATCGGGAATGAAAGTAAACTTCTGCCCACTGGTGGTGACACCTGCGTGTTTGAGCGCCTCAGCTACTGCGTAAAGCTGATCGTGGGAAGTGGTGATAACATACTCCTCCTCATCGCTTGTCAACTCCTCCGCCCCCGCTTCCAGCGCCAACTCGAGCAGGCGCTCTTCTCCTGTTACGCCGCGCGACACGGCAATGCGTCCCTTTTTGTGGAACATGTATGAAACGCTCCCACTCGTGCCCAAGTTGCCATTATTTTTGCTGAAAATGCGGCGCAGCTCCGCGGCCGTGCGGTTTTTGTTGTCTGTCGCCGCGTCCACGATCACCGCCACGCCGCCGGGAGCGTAGCCTTCATAGATAATCTCATGGAAATGCTGCGCGTCCGCGCCTTCACCGGTGCCGCGTTTAATCGCGCGTTCAACGTTGTCGTTCGGCATGCTTTGCGCACGCGCGGAGAGGATCGCGCTACGCAGGCGCACGTTCCCACCCGGATCGCCGCCTCCCATCTTCGCGGCAATGGTAATCTCTTTCGCCAATTTGCTGAAGAGCGCCCCACGCTTCACGTCGAGCGCGCCCTTCAATCGCTTAACTTTGGACCACTTACTGTGTCCGGCCATGACTTGTTTATGAACGGCAGTCGCGCGGCGAGTCTGCTTTGCGGCGAGGCGAACCGGAGCACCCGGAGAGAACGAGAGGCGAACTAGCCGAATGAATTCAACTGCAACGCGGCTGATTGTCAACGAACGGCCGCCTAAGCGGCGACTGCATTGCCGGCACGCTTGCGCGCGTTCGCGTCCAGGATGCGTTTGCGCAACCGCAACGATTTCGGCGTCGCTTCCACATACTCATCGGAACCGATGTATTCGATCGCCCGTTCCAGGCTCATCTTCAGCGGGGCTTCCAGTTGAATCCCCTTCCCGTCCCCCTGGCTCCGCATATTGGTGAGATGCTTCGCTTTGCAGGGATTGACCGGGAGATCTTCCGGGCGTGCGTTCTCGCCAACGATCATGCCCGCATAGATTTCCTCCTGCGGACCGACGAAAAGTCTCCCCCGCGCCTGAATGTTATTGAGGGCGTACGCCGTGCTGATTCCGGGTTCCATGGAAACCATCACCCCACGGTTCCTGCCCTCCAACTCGCCTTTGAAAGGGGAGTATTCGCGGAACAGATGGCTCATAATGCCTTCGCCGCGCGTGAGATTGATCAAGTCGCTCTCGAACCCGATTAGACCGCGCGTCGGAATCACCGCCTCGATCGAGACGCGCGTCGCATGGTGATCCATCGACACGACCTCACCCTTCCGAGCGGCCATCGATTGCAGAACGTCTCCCAAATTTTCATTCGGTACTTCCACGTAAAGATTCTCGATCGGCTCGAGCAAACTGCCATCTTCGGCACGCTGAAAAATGACCTCCGGACGCGAGACCATCACTTCATACCCTTCACGCCGCATCTGCTCGACCAGGATTGCGATCTGCATTTCGCCGCGCGCATTGATCTCGAAGGCTCCGCCGGTTTCGGTGTCTTTCACCTGTAACGAGACGTTGCCGCGCGTCTCGCGAATCAAACGCTCGCGCACATGCCGCGCGGTCACGAATTTCCCTTCCCGCCCAGCAAAGGGCGAATCGTTTACCAGAATACGCATCCGGATCGTCGGAGGATCAATGTCGACAAACTGGAGCGGAGTGCGCTCCTCGCGGTCGGTCAGCGTTTCGCCGATGTAAACTTCTTCGAACGCAGTCAGCCCGATGATATCTCCTGCGCTGGCATGTTGCACCTCCACCCGGCCCATTCCGGAGAAGGTAAAAATTCCGGTGACGTTGGCACGTTCCCGACGGCCTTCGCGATTAATGCAGACGATGGAATCGCCAACTGCGACACGCCCGCTCACGATTCGGCCGAGCGCGATGCGTCCGAGATAGTCGCTGTAGTCGAGATTCGAAACCAGCATTTGGAAATAGGGTTCTGACGAAATCTTCGGCGGCGGAACGTGATCGATGATCGCCTGGAAGAGCGGAGTCATCTCCTCGCTGTTCTCGTGCAGTTCGCGCATCGCAAAGCCGTTCTTTGCACTGGCGTAAACGATCGGAAAGTCTAGTTGCTCGTCATTGGCTTTCAGCTCGACGAACAAGTCGAAGATCATGTCGAGCACCTTGTGTGGTCGTGCGTTCTCGCGGTCCACTTTGTTGATCACGACAATGGGCTTGACCCTGTTCTCCAATGCTTTGCGCAGAACGAAACGCGTTTGCGCCTGGGGCCCATCATGTGCGTCCACGACCAGCAGCACGCCGTCCACCATCTTCATGATACGCTCTACCTCGCCACCGAAATCCGCGTGCCCAGGCGTATCGACGATATTGACTCGATAGCCGTTCCACTGGAAAGCCGCGTTCTTTGCGCGGATCGTGATGCCCTTCTCGCGCTCCAGATCCATTGAGTCCATCATCCGCTCCTCCACCTTCTGATTGGAGCGGAACGTTCCGGATTGCCGCAGCAATTGATCAACGAGCGTGGTCTTCCCGTGGTCGACGTGTGCAATAATGGCGATGTTTCGGATCCTATCCATGGGCAGCTCCTCGCGTGAGGAGCGCGAAATGTGGTGCAGGCTGACGGCCCCGTCAACGAACGGGGCTGGTGAGGTCGACCGCGCGCTCTTGCAGATCGCGCTGATTCCCGACTGCAACCGTGGCTGTCTTTGAAGGCACACGGCATCGACTCCTGCCGGTTGGGTTGGTGGTCTTCCCGTCCACCCCGGTTTGTTTCGCTCAGCGACCTATGCCATGTTCGCATTCTCGCTCTTGGGCTCCTGAGCCATCGTTCGTTCCCGGAATCATCGCCCAAGAAACAGCGGAGAACTAAGCCAGATGTTTTCACCTACCCGTAGACCAGAAGCGAATACACTACCGCCGCCTGTCGAGCCGCCGAATGGGCTATGGCAACGCGCGCCGCAACCTGCACCTCCCGCAGCAAAGTCCCCCGGCGGAGTTCTCTCCGCGGACACACCTCGATCAATGGCTCACTCACCTTTGGCGCGGAACTGGTGCTTGATTGTGAGCTGAAGGGGACAATAACTTCCACGGGACGTCTGACGGTTGACCGGAACGCGCAAATCCGCGGTGAGATTCGCCGGTTCTGTGATTGTGCTCGGCACCGTCGACGGCAACGTCACGGCCGCGGAACGCTGCGAGTTGCGCACCGGCTGCACATTGCGTGGCGATATCGAAGCGCCGCGCCTCGTGGTTGATGATGATGCGACATTTGTTGGCGGCGCGAAGATCACTTCGCGCCCAAAAGTGGTCCCTTCTTCCTAGACGGTAAATTGACTCGTTAGCTTCTCGCCAAACCTTCGCACCTCGAATGCGAGTGCGGCTCGGGTTAGGAGAGAACTTCCCGCAATCGCAGCGTATTATTGTTTCCGGCTATGATAGTCGCTCGCGAAGCCATCTTCGTGCGCATCGAAGCACATGAACAAATCCCGTAAAGGTCAAGGGCTCGAGCAGTTCTTTCACGAACAGATCCCGCTGACCCGCGCGATGGGGTTACGCGTGGGCTCGAGCTCTCCGAATTGTTTCACGCTCGAAGCAGCGGTTGCGCTGAATCACAACCATCTCCACACGGCGTTCGGAGGAAGCATCAACGCGGTCGCGACTCTTGCTGGCTATGGATTGCTTTGGCAGGAGCTGGAACAGACCGCCCAGCTTGTCATCAGCGCGAGCTCGATTCGCTTTTTGAAGCCGGTGCGCGAGACGATCCGCGCGATTTGCGTACAACCAAGGCCGGAGTGCATGGAGACCTTCCGTGACGACTTTAAGCAACATGGAAAAGCGCGGATCACTCTGACCGTGCGAGTGGAAGAGAACGAGCGGCTCGCGGCGGAGTTTGGAGGAACGTTTGTCGCAATGAAGAAAACGCCAGCGCCGGAATGAGCCGCGCCTTTGTTCGCGAAGCCGACAATGCGCCGGAACTTCCGCTGACGCGACAAGCTAGCGCGCTTCCACCCGGCGCGAAGAATTATCTGACCGCCGCCGGCGCGGCCCGGCTGCGTGAAGAGCTGCGACACCATGTTGAACTCGAACCGCCCGCCCTCGTCGCAGCGTCGGAGGACGCGGAAGCGAAGCGGAAACTGCTCGCGCTCGACCAACGCATTCAGCAGCTGGAAGAAAGCCTCCGCTCGGCGGAGATCGTTGCGCTGCCTGGCGCGCACGCGCGAGATGCGGCGCGTTTCGGTGCAACCGTCACGATTCGTCGCTCCACCGGCGAAGAAGACGTCTACCGCAATGTTGGAGTAGACGAGATGGATCTGGAACGCAGCTGGGTCAGCTGGGCTTCACCGATCGCGCGTGCGCTCACGAACGCGCACGTGGCCGAGCGTGTTCGGTTCAAGTTCCCTGCCGGCGAGGAGAACCTGGAAATCCTAAAGATCGAATACGAGGAGCCTGAGGAGGGGGGCAACTAGGGCCGATCGCGCGCCGCGCGTGATTCGATCTGCTCAAGATTCGGGTCGTTCGTCTCGATCCACTTCTGGATCTGGTCCACATCTTGCGGCCTGATCGCGCTCCCGCGCGCCTCGGACGTGGACTTCACCGGGATGGCTTGGCGATGTTTCCAATGCCGGCCATGGCGCCGCAGTGCGTAGTACATCGTCTTTGCCGTGACCGCGCCAACACCGCTGCAACGCATCGCGTTGTAAAACATGCGATCGGCATCTTCCCACGAGCGCGTTTGTTCGTCGTAGGCCACATCGTGCAGCACGGACGCGTTGCGATACTTTCCGTCGAAAGGTCCACCGATCAGGCTCCAGAAAGCGCGCGGAATGGAGGCGCCATTCACACGTGAGCCTACGGGCGCGACCCAGGCTTCACCATAGGGATCGGTGTAACGCAGTTCGCTTACGACGACCATCGTCAACCCGTCATCTGCCCAGCGCGTCTCAACCGGCCCGCTGAAGTAACCCCAACTTGAGGCGCGCGCCGGCTTTGCCTTCGCCACTTCGCGATCCAGCTTTTTCGCCGCGCGCGCGGCTTCGCGTTCCATGTTCCTCCGAGGAGAACCACAGGCGGTTAGCGCAAAGAAAAGCAGCAGGACAACAACTTTCATGCGCAAGGAGAGCAGGAACAGCCCCTTCATTTACCTGCTCCGACCAGGTCCGATTCTCTCGCCTGCTTCCGAGTGGGTGTCGCCGTCGAAGCCGTGCTCGGGCGACGAAAACCTTTCAGGTAAAAGAGCATGAAAATCCCCGCGCAGATTGTGAGCGAACCGACCCATTTCAGCAGCCAGCCGGGGTCGCGCAGAATCTGAATCGTGCTTTGATTGAGGTTCTCAGGATTCCAGGACGCTTGCGACATTTTGTAAGTAAGCCCCGTCCACGTCCGCCACATCACGCCGGGATAGCTGAACGGGTTGTTCATCCAACATTGGCCGGTTGCGGTCCCGCCTTCCCGATCTGTCACGCGCACCGTGCTCTTGAATCCGGCGGGGCTGTCGGTGCCCTCATTGCGTTGCACTTCGAAGTCGAGCAACTCGAGCGCGATCTGGAGCGGCTGTTGTTTGAAGCCGAACGCCACTTGAATCGGCGCTGGTTCGGTCGGCACCGCAATCTGCCAACCTGCGGGGATCCAGTGTTCGATCGAATGCGCCCCCTGCTGCACACGAATGCGCACGCCGTCGGGGAGATTGGCGCTCGGCGCTTCCGCCTGTGTCGGATTGAAGTCCATCCATTGCTCCGCGGATGGCATGCTCTGGTCCACCGCGAGTTGCCAATCCGCCCACCCGGTCGGCAGCGGCGCGTTCAAGTCGAGCTTTCCGCTCGAGCGGCCATTCTTCCGTGAAGAAAGCTCGTAGGAGATGGTGCCGTCATTCGCGAGGAAAAGCGTGAGCCGATTGGGTGTCGCACTCTCCGGTGCGGCTTCAATTCCGTGCGCCTGTGTGGTGGCGACTGCGGGAACACCGCGACCGCGCAGAGTCACCACGACCGCAGGATTGTTTGGCTGCTCGGAGACGGAAACCGGCTTGCTGTTCTCGATCCGGAAATCAGGCCAGTAAGCTTCGATACGCATCGTGTACGGGCTGCCCTCGAGCGGAGTGTCCTGCCTCAAATGCGCTGCGACGTCGTGGGTCCAGCTCCTGTCGGCGAGTGTGATCGAGACACGGCCCTGATTTCCACTTTCCGGCTGCGACAACATGACCTTGGCGCCTGTGCTTCCGCCCTTGATCGACTTTGCAACTTGCTGGTCCGGCGCTTTCGTGAACGCAAAGATCGATTCCTCGATCTCCACCTTCTCGCCACCGGTTTTGAACTCGTTAGGCGAATTTCCCGTGGGCGCAGCGCCACGCTTCAGCTCGACCCTGGCAAGGCCCATGTCGAAGCTGCCGTGCTCTGGATTGTCCGCCAATAACCAGCTCTCCAGCCGCTGGCCCATCATTGCGGTGGTGATGGCGAAATGCAGCGCCGGCACGCCCCCGGTATCGAGAGGTTTTGGATTCAGCTTCGCTTCCACTACGGGCGCGTATTCGACAATGCTGAGGTGCGCGCCGGAAGCGAGTGGTCCGAGATTCAGCGGACGCTCGGATGTCGGCCGGCGATTGATGAACTCCGCAGCATAGCCTTTGATGATCCCATCGGTGTCGCGCACCCGGAGCTGATGCTGATCGATCAGGAGCCGGTTGCTTGGTGGATCACCTTTGAAGAGCGTTATCGTGCCTTCTGTGCCCCAGATGCGGCCAATGAGCGATCCAAAGAGCAGCGTGATGATGCCCAGATGCGTGACCAAAAACGCCACGTGATGCTTCTTCCAAGGCCAGCGCGATAAGGCGGAGACAGCCAGGTTCGCGACAAGCAGCAGCAGCCAAAAATTGAACCAAGGCGCGCCGTAGATGTAGGCGCGAGCTACCTTGGCGTCGAAGCTCGACTCGTAAATCGTGCCGGCGATGCTCGCGATGATCAGGACCGCGAGCAGCACCACGGCCAGCTTCAAGGAGGCGAAAAACTGGAAGACGCGATTTCGCCGCCATTGGGGACGGCTGGAAGAAGGACTCGCCATGAGCCGCTATTTTCCGTTAAAGGCGCACCGGTTCAATCGGCGAGTTGTATGACGGGTTGTAGCGGTGCTTGCGTCAAGCACCGGACCCGAACGTCGTAGAGATGGGAGCACGCCAAATGAGCGTCCGCGCCAGGCGCTTGGCACAAGCGCCTCTACAATGGCAGGAAGCGAACTCGCCTACTTCACAGTGTAGCGGTGCTTGGGTCAAGCACCGGGCCTCGGCGTCGTGAAGATCAATGCCAACGCCAGCGTCAGGCGCTTTGGCACAAGCGCCTCTACAACGGGGCGACGAGAATCGCGCCTACTTCGTCCACGAGCGCCACTTCTTCCGAAGCGGCTTCACGTAGCTGTCCACATCCACATCCTTCAGCCGGTCAACGCCTCCGCGCACGCTCTCTTTCACTACCTCGGCAGAATCTTCGTAGCCGCGTCGCACCCGCTTAAAAAACGGCCAGAGGAACGGTAACGACAGCATTCCGAGGTTTACGTCACCGAGGGGCGATTTCACTTCCGCTTCGCGCTCCGCAGATTCCGAAGAGTATCGAATCGCGAGACCGATGGCGAGACCGATGGCCAGTGCGCCGATCACCGTTGGAACTGGATTTTCGCGCAGGAAAAACTCAGTCCGCTCGCGCGCGACGCCGGCTTTCTGCTTCGTCTGCTCCCAAGTGTCACTCGCGACCGTGGAGACCTGTTCACGGGCCTCTTGGAAGCGGGGAGTGGACTGCGTGGACTCGCCTGAAAAGGCTGCTTCGCCCGGCTGCATCGGACTGGGCAGCGGGTTGTCTTTTGTAAAATCTTCACCGTTCGGATTGATCATACTGTGGAATCGGAATTGAACTGTCCTTTGCGCCCTTCGAATGGCCGCCCAAAAATGACCGTGATCGACGGCTTTGGCTCTGGGTTGGGTGGGACTCGAACCCACAACCAACGCCTTAAAAGGGCGCTGCTCTACCATTGAGCTACCAACCCGGAAAAGGGAGTTCCGTTCTAGTCCAGTTCACCAGGCAGCGCAAGCCACCACCAACTCGCGCAATGTGACCTGCGGACGCTTCAGCTCGAACACCTGCAGTCCGGCGGCAGCCGCACCTTGCCAGTCGTGCACAGGATCGTCGCCCACGTGCAAGGCTTGTGTTGCATCCACTCCGGCCAAGTCCAGCGCTCGCTTGAAGATGAACGAGTCGGGCTTGTCGGCGCCCACTTCACTCGAGATGATGATCGCGCGAAAAAACCTGGAAA
>JACCTI010000320.1 GCA_013812515.1 Chthoniobacterales bacterium | reverse complement strand
ACAACACTACGTAAACTTTAAGACTTCTTCGACCGTGGTATCGCCTTCGAAGATACTGCGGAGTCCGTCCTGGCGCAGCGTGACCATGCCGAGCTCGATCGCTTTCTGTTTCAAGACCACGGTGGGTGCGCGCTCGTTGATCAACTCACGAAGGGGATCATTGATTTTCATCAACTCGTAAATGCCTTTGCGCCCTTTGTAGCCGGTGTTGTTGCAAGCTTCGCAACCTTTGCCGTAGAAGAAATTCTTCTCGCCGATGTCGCGTCGCGAAAGCTGCATCTGATCGAGGGAAGCCTGGTTCGGCTGGTAGGCCGTGCGACAATTCGGGCAAATGCTCCGCAGCAAGCGCTGACCAAGCACGGCTTCCAGGGTGGAAGAGATGAGGAACGGCTCCACGCCCATGTTGATCAAGCGGGTAATCGCGCCCGGCGCGTCATTCGTGTGGAGCGTGGTAAAAACCAGATGCCCCGTAAGGGAAGCCTGAACCGCAATCTGCGCCGTCTCCAGATCGCGCGTTTCTCCGATCATGATGCGGTCCGGATCCTGCCGGAGAAAAGCGCGCAAGACCCGCGCGAAGGTAAGACCGATGGCTTCGTTCACCGGCACCTGCACGATCCCTTCGAGGTCGTATTCGACTGGCTCCTCCGCGGTCAGGAGCTTGGAATTAATCGTATTGATTTCGCGAAGACAGGAATAAAGGGTCGTTGTTTTCCCCGACCCAGTCGGGCCAGTCACGATGAAGATGCCGTTCGGCCGATGGATCACATCGAGGATGTAACTGTGAATGTACTCGGGCATCGCGAGCGCCTCGAGATCGAGGTTGACGGTGGAGCGATCAAGCACCCGCAGGACCAGGCTCTCGCCGAACTGCGTGGGCAAGGTGGAAACGCGCATGTCAATCAACCGGCCTTTGATATGTTTCTGGATCCGTCCGTCCTGGGGCAGACGGCGCTCGGCGATATTCATGTTCGCCATCACCTTCACGCGTGAGATCACGGGCAGCGCGAGATGGCGCGGCGGGGGCGCCATTTCGTAGAGAGCGCCATCGACGCGGTACCGGATTTTAAATTCGTGTTCGAATGGTTCGAAATGAATGTCGCTCGCCCGGTCCTGAATCGCCTGGAAGAGGATGAGATCGACGAAGCGGATGATGGGGGTCGCATTCGCGTCGGCCTCGACTTCGGAGACGGTTGCGTTGTCGTGCCTGAGGGTCAGGAGTTCGCCTGCGGCGCCGAGCTGCTTGAGGATGTCCTCCATGCTGGAGGTGTCGGAGCCGTAGTGGGCCTCGAGCCGCTCTTCAACCTGCTCCGTGGGCGCGACGACGACGTGAATGTCTTTGCCAAGGGCAAAATGCAGGTCCTCCGCGGCGCGCGGGTCGAGCGGATCAACCAAGGCCACGGTGATCCAGTCCTCGTTTGCGCCGAGCGGTAAGGCGCGATGAAGGCGGGCGAGGCCACTCGGGATCAGCCGCAAAATTTCGGGAGAGAGCGCCCGGTCAGCAAGGTCGATGAACTCGGTCCCGAGAGCATCGGCCATGATTTGATAGAAGCCGCTTTCGTCGACAAACCCGTTGTCGACCATCGTTTGTGCGAGAGTCTTTCCGTTGAGATTTGCCTGCTGGAGCACGTCTTCCATTTGCGACGGCTGCAGAATGCGCTGCTCGAGAATGAGATCAGCGACCTGATTATTGTTCATCTCGGCCGGGGAGCAGAACTAATTCAGGTCTCCTAATGTCATGGAGATGACTTCTTCGGCCGAGGTCATGCCGGCCAGGACCTTTCGCACCCCGTCCTCGCGTAAGGTGCGCATGCCGAGCGTGCGGGCTTTCTGCCGCAGGAGCAAGGTGGAGCGCTTATCGTTCACCATGTGCCTGACCTCATCGTCGATCTCGAAGATCTCGAAAATGCCGACGCGGCCGCGGTAGCCGAGACCGCGACATTGATCGCAACCGCCGGGCTGCATGACCTGCGCGTCACTGAGCTGTGACGCTTCAATCCCCAAGGCGCGCAAGTCGGTTTCGCTCAAGGTTCCCGGCTGTTTGCAATGCAGACAAAGGCGCCTAACGAGTCGTTGCGCCATGATCGCGCGGATGGAGGACGCGACCAGAAACGGCTGCAAGCCAAGGTCGACCAGGCGCGCGACGGCAGAGGGCGC
>JACCTI010000398.1 GCA_013812515.1 Chthoniobacterales bacterium | reverse complement strand
CGAGCGGCTTGCTCAAAGGCTCCGATGTCTTATTTGCCGGCGCCAAAATCGGGAGCGTCTCGGAGGGTCCCCGTCTAATTTCCGGACGGGACGGCGTTTCGGTGCCGCTCCGGATTTTCGATTACGTCAAGATTCCTGCGGAAAGCAAGTTCACCGTCGGCAGTTCCGGTTTGCTCGGCGACCGGTTTGTGGATGTCCAGCCGCCTCCGGGTCAACCAAACAACTTCCTCCACAAAGACGCGGAGATTTCCGGGACTCGCGAAACGGGGATGGACGATCTCACGCGCGAAGGCGGCTTTCTGGTGAAGGATCTCCGCGATACTGTGCAGAACATCAATGGCACTTTTGTGCGATTGAACGAGCAGGCGCTTTCCGCGACGAACATGGAGAGTCTCAAGTCGACGCTGGATCGCCTGAATCAGACCAGCGGCACACTCGCGGAATCGTCGAAGAGACTCGATGGCGTGCTTGAGAAAGCGGATGCCACGATGGCTTCTTCGAAGAAGGCCGCGGACGACGTGCAATTGGCGATTGCCGACACGCGCAAGACACTCGCGGCCGCGACCGGTTTGATTCAGGAAGCAAAGACGGGAGACGGTCTGCTTGGAACTCTGCTCGGGAACAAGGCGCTCGCTAAAGATCTGCAGGCCTTGATCGGCAATCTGCGCAGCCACGGGGTGCTCTTCTATCGCGATAGCGCGGGCAAAGCCGAGGTGCGCGCGGCGGCGCAAGCGCCGCCCGACCCGGTGCGGCGTCGCGGAGGAGGTCGGTGAGGCGGGCTTGCTCACGAACGACGTCGCTCTCTCTCAGATCGCACGCTTGCAGCAAGTCGCCGCCTTGAATGTTTCCGATCTCGCGCGCGCCTTGCGGCCGATGGTTGTGGCAGGAGACAAGCTGGAGCTGAGTCTGGTGAAGGGAGGACGTGACCCGCACCAGGCGGTCGGTTACCTGCCCGATGCCACCATAATCGTGGTGAATCACCCGCGGCTCTACGTCGGCACGTTCAAAGCGTAGTCGTCTCGACCACGCTGCAGACCGCGGCTGGCCGGCTCCGTTTTCGCCGAGCTGAAGGACAACGGCGAAGCGCCCGCAGTCGCAAGAACCAAGGTAGATTCCTGACCGGGGCTACAGCCCGACCGCTTGCCGCACGCGGCACATGATGTGGTCCGCGATTTGGTTCGCCTGTTCGGCGCCGCGCGCGAGCACTTCATCGACGTAGTCCGGCTGCGCGAGAATCTCTTCTCGTCGCGCGCGCATCGGCGCAAAGTAATCCCAAAGCTTGGCGAAGAGCTGCTTCTTGAAGTCGCCGTATCCGGTGCCGCCTCTTCGGAAGGCTTCCTTTAGCGCAGCGAGTTCGGTTTCGTTCGCGAAGAGCGCGTAGAGTTGGACAATGATCGACTTGTCCGGATCCTTCGAGGCTTCCACGGGTGTCGAATCCGTCACGATGCTCATGATGCGTTTCCTGACTTCTTTCTCTTCGCCGAAAATGTCGATCGTGTTGCCATAGCTTTTGCTCATCTTCTGCCCGTCCAAACCAGGCACGACCTCGGTCGCTTCCTGAATGCGCGGCTCGGGGAGTTTAAAAATCTCGCCGAAGGTCTCGTTGATCTTAATCGCGATGTCGCGCGTCACTTCTATGTGCTGTTTCTGGTCTTTCCCGACCGGAACAACATCGCTGTCGTAGATCAGAATGTCGGCCGCCATCAGCACGGGATACGTGAAGAGCCCGGCGGAAGCAGACATGCCGCGCGCGGTTTTGTCTTTATAGGAATGGCAGCGCTCCAGCAGCGCTACTGGCGTAACCGTGGAAAGAATCCACGCCAGCTCCGTCACTTGAGGCACGTCCGATTGCCGGAAGAGCGCGGCGCGTTCCGGATCGAGACCGCAGGCGAGGAAATCCAGCGCGACGCGACGGCTGTTTTCCCGCATTGTACGCGCGTCGTGCAGACTCGTTAGGGCGTGATAATCGGCGATAAAGTAAAAGGCCTCGCCTTCCATTTGCAGCGCCACTGCCGGCCGCATCATACCGAAGTAGTTCCCGATGTGCAGGACGCCGGTGGGTTGGATGCCGGAAAGAATGCGCATGCGAGCCGCCA